>DASPPQ010000233.1:0-5613 GCA_035625415.1 Thermodesulfobacteriota bacterium | reverse complement strand
TCTGGAACAAAGGATCCCCCGGACACATCTTCTGAGAAAGATTCGAGAGCAAATTGACTTTAACTTCATCTATGCGGAGGTCAAGAACACTTACGGGGACAATGGCAATGTCTCTATTCCCCCTCCTGTGATCCTGAAGATTGGGCTAACTACCAGATTATGAGCTAAGTGAAAAGGGGTAAATGGGTGACACTCCTGAGAAGGAGAAAGGAGTGAGCCCATGAGAGACGTGAGAGAAAGTGAAGAAGTTAAGAAGAGGAGTAAAGGGAAAGAGGGTCGAAATAGAAAGCGGTATGGGGTTGAGTTTAAGCTTCGTTGTGTAAAGCTGAGGTTGGAAGAAGGTATCCCGTTTTCTCTGTTGGCCAAGGAGGCGGGAGCTAGTACAGATGCCATTCGTCGCTGGACCAAGGCATATCAAAAAAAGGGAGAAGCAGGGTTACAAAGTGACAGTGCCCCGGTTCGCTCCCGGCGGAAGCTTCCCAAACCCGTACGCGAGAAGATCATCCAGATCAAGAAGCGAGAGCCTCTGTTTGGTGTCAAGCGGATTTCCCATCTCTTGAAGCGTGTGTTCTTCCTCAGTGCCTCTCCGGAGACGGTTCGACAGACGCTGCGGGAAGAATCGTTAATTGTTCCCTCCAGAAAGAAACACCGGCCTAATATCACCCGCCCTCGTTTTTTCGAACGCTCCACACCGAATCAACTCTGGCAGTCCGATATCTTTACCTTTCGTCTGGGGGGTCGCTACGCCTATTTGATCGGGTTTATCGACGATTATTCGCGCTATGTCATGGGGCTGGAGTTATACCGGACCCAGACAGCGGATCAGGTCCTGGAGGTGTACCGTCGGGCGATTGGGGAATATGGGGTCCCTAAGGAGATGCTAACGGATCAGGGGCGGCAGTATACGAGTTGGAGAGGATCGACCCGGTTTGCGCGGGAGCTGGTGAAGGACCGGGTAAAGCATATCAAATCCCAGGCCCATCACCCGATGACCCTGGGCAAGATCGAGCGGTTTTGGAAGACGATCTATGAGGAGTTTTTAGTGCGGGCGCAGTTTGGGAGTTTTGAGGAAGCAAGAGAGCGAATCCGACACTGGATGCAGTACTACAACCACAAGCGGCCACACCAGGGGATTGGGGGGTTATGCCCTGCCGACCGGTACTTTGAGATCCAGGCGGAGCTGCGTAAGACAATAGAACATGGGATAGCAGACAATGCTCTGGAGATGGCGCTTCGGGGGAAACCCCGGGAGCCCTTTTACATGGTGGGACGGATAGAAGGACAGTCCGTGGTACTGCGGGCCGAGAAAGGAAAGCTCCGTTTGATGGTCGATGATGAAGAGAGTGGTGGAAAACAGGAGATGGTCTATGAAGTGAGCGCCAAAGGAGGAGAGAAAGATCGTTCTATTGAGAGGGAGGGGAGCGATGGAAAAGGTGGAGAGGCTGGGGATAGAGTACAAGAGAAGGCGGAAGGTCACCGAATTTCATACGGCCGAGGAGAAGTGCCGGGCGGTGCTGTCGGTATGGACGGAGAGGCGCACACCGGGGGAGGTTTGCCGGGAGCTGGGGATAGTCTGGAACTTGTTCAACCACTGGCAGCAGAAGGCAATGGAGGGGATGCTCCTGGCGCTGGAGCCTCGGTTCCCTCCGGTCCCTGTGGACAAAGGGATGGCGTTGAGCCCGCGTCTTGCGGTATTATTGGCAAAGAAGAGCAAGGCAGGGGGGATCAAGAGTTTGGAGCGGCGCTTGACCAAACTTCAAGGGAGGATCCCGGTGAGCAAGTCCACGGGGCCGCGGGAGACGGGAGCAGAGAAGAAGCTCTAACAGTCTTTGGGGAGATGTCCTATGGAGGAGAGTCGGCAGAAGAAGGGTTGGACGGAGGAGAGCAAAAAGGTTGCCCGGGAGCGGGCAATGGTGATTCTCCAGGTACGAAGCGGAGCCTTAACGGCAAAGGAGGGAGCGAAGCGGCTGGGGATATCGCGAAAGACCTATTATGAGTGGGAGGAGAAGTCTCTTAAAGCCATGGCCCTGGCCCTGGAGAATCGACCTGCGGGAAGGCCTTCTCTGCCCTTGGACCAGGAGAAGGAGGCCCTTCGGGAGAGAATCCAGGAGCTGGAGAAGAAGCTTAATCTGGCCGAAAAGACAATCGAGGTGAAAGAACTGCTCGAAGCCTATGATGGGTTTCGGGAAAAGGGCGGAAAAAAAAACCGCTCAGTCGGCAAGAGGCGATAAAAAGAGTGGTGAAGATCATTGAGAGTATAAAGGAAGAGACCGGGATGCCATACGGGATGATCTGTAAGGCCTTTCAGCTCCCTGTGGCAAGCTTTAACCGATGGCGGTCCCGGATTAAAGGGAGCATGGTTTTAATCAATCGGCCAGGCCCGAAGAAGGTCGAACCGTTTGATCCTTGTCTTGTGACAGAGATTCGGCTCTTAGATCATGGGACAAAGCATAGTGCAGGGACAACGGGCTTATACCAGCGGTATAAATCGAGCGTGTCACGGCGGGAACTAGGTCAAATGGTGGAACGGGTGCGTCATGATCTTGAGGTCGATCGCCGTGCCCGTCTTCGCTGGATCGAATGGCTGACTCCGGGGGTCGTGTGGGCCATGGACTCCACCGGGTATGAGCTGGGGATGGCCGGTAAGATCTACTTGCATAATACCCAGGACCTGGGCTCACGGTATAAGTTTTTGCCCATGGCTGGAGACTATCCGGTCGGAGAAGAGGTCGCCGGGTATCTCAGTGAGAAATTTGACCGCTATGGGGCGCCTCTGGTGCTCAAGCGAGATAACGAAGGAAATATGAACCATAGAGCCATTAACGATCTACTAGCCGAATCATTTGTTCTCCCTTTAAACAATCCGGAGTATTACGCTCCCTACAATGGAGCGATCGAAGAGTCTCAACGGGAGGTGAAGTCAACGCTGCGGGAGAAAATGATATTGGGTTCGCATGGCTGCCGGGACCATATTGCCATGTATGCGGAAGCTGCGGTCAATGACCTAAACCATCGGATCCGGCCTTGTCTTAACGGAAAGACCTCTTGTCAGGCATTCTTTGAATCCGGTCACAGGCCCACTTTTACAAAACGGGAAAGGAGGGAAATCTACGATTGGGTGATGGAAAGAGTGCAAAGGATTCTATTAGTCATGAATCAGCCCGGGCAGGCTGTCAGAGAATCAGCCTGGAGGATTGCAGTGGAATCCTGGCTCCGATCCAAAGGATATATCAAGATCCACATCAACAAAGTGTCACCCAATTTATCCTCTTTTTTAGCTCATGAATAGCTGGCCTGAACAAGGAAAAACAGGTTGAGCATCCAAGATTTTGAGGTATCCATCAGGGAGCTTGTGATCGAAAACAGGTTGAGCTCCGCCGTTGCCGAACTTTACATTTTGGAGGGTAGAAAAAATGTTAAAGGATAGGAAATTAATCAGAACAAACGTCATGCTGGATAAAGAAGTATTGCAGTCCATTGACGAATTTGCAAAAACGATGGAGGAAGATCGATCAACTGCCATCAGACAGCTTATCAAGAAGGCGGTCTCTGGAGAAAAGATAGAGCATGCCATCAAAAGGTTTCAAGAAGGTGTCCCATTCAGGAAAGCTGCGGAAATAGCTGGTTTCGATTACTGGGACTTTCAGGCTGAGCTGGATAAGCGCGGGATTCCCCTATCCTCCTCTGTTTCCCTTGCAAGAAGACGGATGAAACATGAGGGATAGAAAAGAGAGAAGCGATGGTAGCTTACATCATCGAAGAGGATATTGTGAAGCTTTTGACGATTCATCCGCTGAAAAACGGGCAAAAAGAAAACAGAGTGAAGAGTGGCAGATGGAGGAGAATCTAATGAAGGATTTTAAAATCTATTACGACGAAGAGGAAGATATTCTTTACCTTGCGAGAGCAGGACAAGAGGAAGAAGTCGTCGAGATCTCTCCCGGGGTAAATGTTGAGCTTGATAAATCAGGGAAACTCATGGGCGTGGAGATTTTCAAAGCTTCCCATTTATTCAAAGATGTTATTAAAGTAATGGAAAAAAGACTCCAGGCAGCTTGATTTCCTTCCATTTAAGCAGAAGGCTATAAGATCTTTTTCTCATCTTGTTCTCAACGATCTCAACCGGACAGCCAAGCAAACCAAACAAGCTCAATCGAGTCCATAGACGTAAGTCACTCAGATAAGCCAAACCAAATTGACAGATAGATCAAGTCAGCCAAGCAAACCAAACAAATGCAGGAGTCAATGATCATTCTTGGGCTTAATGCCTATCATGGAGATTCGTCCGCCTGTATTATCATGGACGGAAAGCTTGTCGCTGCCGTGGAAGAGGAGCGCTTCAGGCGAGTCAAGCACTGGGCGGGGTTTCCCACCGAAGCGATCAAATATTGTCTTCAGGAAGCTGGTGCTAAGGTCAGTGATATAGACCATATCGCAGTCAATCGGAACCCTACAGCCAATCTCCTAAAAAAGGCATTATTTGCTTTTCAAAAGCATCCGTCTCTGGATCTGATTAAGGACCGCCTCAAAAATGCATCTCGGATGAGGGACATCAAATCGAAATTGGCTGAAGAGTTCAGAATTGAACCGACGAAAGTTAAAGCAGAGACTCACCATGTAGAACATCACGTAGCACATCTGGGAAGTACATTCTTTGTTTCTCCATTTGATAAGGCAGCCGTGGTTTCAGTGGATGGTTTCGGGGATTTTGTCGGGGCAATGTGGGGAAGGGGAGAAGGGAATAAGTTAGAGGTCAGAGACAGGGTTTTCTTTCCCCATTCTCTGGGGTTGTTTTATCTGTCGCTAACTCAATTCCTGGGGTTTCCAAAATACGGGGATGAGTACAAAGTCATGGGATTATCTTCTTATGGAAAGCCTGTTTATCTGGATAAGATGAAAGAAATTGTCCGATTAGATGGCGACGGCAAATTTAAGCTGAACCTTGACTATTTTATTCATCACTCCGAAGGAGTGACCATGACTTGGGAAGCCGGCGAACCCAATATGGGGCCGGTTTATTCTCAAAAGATCGAAACATCGCTCGGACCTGCCCGTAAAAGAGAAGAGCCTATTTCAAAGAGCCACGAAAACATCGCTGCTTCTTTGCAAAGCATATATGAAGAGGCTTTTTTCCATTTATTGAATCATGTTTATGAAGAGACCCGGATCCCTGTTCTCTGCCTCGCCGGCGGTTGCGCCATGAATAGCGTTGCCAACGGGAAAATTTTCGATAAAACTCCGTTCAAGCAGGTTTATATCCAGGCAGCAGCAGGAGATGCAGGCGGTGCTTTGGGCGCAGCCTACTATGTCTGGAATCAAGTTCTTGGTAATAAGCGCGACTTTGTCATGGATACTGCTTATTGGGGGCCACAATTCAGCGAAGCTGAATTGAGTTATGAGTTGAGAGTTATGAGTGATGAGTTAAATAAGCAGGAATGTGCTGTAAGAAAAATAGATAATGGAGATGAACTTTGCAAACTCACAGCCAAAGAAGTTGCTCAAGGAAAAGTAGTCGGATGGTTTCAAGGAAGGATGGAGTGGGGTCCAAGGGCCTTGGGGAATAGAAGCATTGTGGTTGATCCCCGGCGAGCGGAAATGAAGGATGTCCTTAAC
>DASPPQ010000232.1:0-11228 GCA_035625415.1 Thermodesulfobacteriota bacterium | reverse complement strand
ATCGCCCGTTTTGTAAAGGGGGGAGAAGCCACCCAAAACCAGGACAGAGGGCCGCTCCTACGAGGAACGAATGATCCAGGGGAGCCACTCATTGGGCTCTCTCAGAAGGTCCAAATCTTGTCAGAGAGCAATAACCGATTGGACCTTCGGGTGAGCGCAGTAGAGAATAGCCTGTTGGTTCTAAGTGATACTCACTATCCGGGCTGGAAGGCTTTCGTGGATGGCAAAGAGACAAAAATATATCGGGCTGATTATACATTCAGAGCGATCCCTCTCAGTGCTGGGACACACCAGGTAGAGTTCGTTTATGATCCCTTGAGTTTTAAGCTCGGTGCCCTGTTTACCTTCTTGGGGATCGTCGGTTGTGTTGGGCTTTGTCTGATCCGAAAGAATCATTCGTAGTTTGCGGACACGTGGCACGCCTGTCTGCCGGCAGGCAGGCAGGGACACTGACACGTCATTGTATAGGCAATTTCGAATAATGGACACCGAGAAAACCAATACGCTTACCTTGTTTATCTTAGAGGGCGCCGATGCCTATCATCAATGGGTTTTCGATAAAATCAGGCCGTACTTAGGCAAAGATATCCTTGAAGTGGGGTGTGGCATCGGTAATTTGACGGGATTGCTGTTGAATCAGGCGCGGGTGATTGTAACCGATGTGAATAGAAGCTACCTCCAAAGGGTGGAAAATAAATACCGAGATCATCCCAATCTGAAGGGAATTCTTGTCTGGGATGTCGAGGAATCTCTAACCAAATTTTTTGATATACCGATTGACATACCGATTGACACCATCCTGTGTTCGAACGTCCTTGAGCATATCAACATGGATGAAGCTGCGTTGGAAAACTTTTTTCGTTTGCTCCCGCAAGGGGGAAGACTCATCGTGTTGGTCCCGGCTTTGAAAATGCTTTACAATGCCTTGGATAAAGAACTCGGCCACTTTCGGCGATACAACAGGGCAGAACTGGCCCAGAAACTGGTGAGGAATGGTTTCAGGATTTGTTCCTCAAAGTACTTTAATTTTTTTGGAATAATTGGATGGTTTGTCAACGGGACCCTTTTGAAGAGGCGTCTCTTGCAGCCAGGGCAAATCAAGACGTTTAACGCAATGGTCCCTCTCTTTGTTTGGATGGAAAAAGTTGTGCCCACCCTGGTGGGACAATCCCTGATCGTCGTCGGAGAGAAAGGTTAAAAGAAAATCAATATGAAACTTTCAGTCATCATTCCAGTCTATAATGAGGCGGCTACCATCCTCGAAGTGGTGAAGACGGTGCAGGAAACTCCTTATGATAAGGAGATTATTATTGTAGATGATTGTTCTACCGATGGGACTCATGAGATTCTTAAAAAAATCGAGGGAGATAGGGTCGTGGTGCTTACCCATAAATTTAATCAGGGGAAGGGGGCTGCCATTCGCACAGCCATCGGCCGTGTCACCGGAGATTGTATCATTATTCAGGACGCTGATTTAGAGTATCATCCATCTGAATATCCCCGGCTACTCACCCTTCTCCTGGAGGGAAAGGCTGACGTTGTTTACGGTTCCCGGTTTCTGGGAGGACCGCGCCGGGTTCTTTTTTTCTGGCACGCGTTAGGAAACCGGATCATCACCATTTTATCGAATATTCTCACCGATTTAAATCTCTCTGATATGGAGACAGGCTATAAGGTTTTTCGATCCGAAATACTTAAGAAAGTAAAAATCGAAAGTAACCGTTTTGGTTTTGAGCCAGAGATTACGGCCAAGATTGCAAAAATGGGTTGCCGCATTTATGAAGTTCCGATTTCCTACTGGGGGCGGGACTATACCGAAGGTAAGAAACTTAATTGGAAGGATGGACTGGCAGCCGTTTACTGGATTATTAAGTATAATTTATTCAGATAGAATATCGCTCATCAGAACTCCCCCTTTTTCCCTCAATCTAACACCCCCTCCGCTCTCCCCCTCTTAATTTAAGAGGGGGAGGGGGAGTTATACGGGGGGACAAGGGGGTTACTATCATGGTAAGGGGGATTTAGGGAAGGTTAGTAGGCGACCCGATCCACCTCTTCAATAGTGGTGATTCCTTTCAGCACCTTTCTCAGACCGTCCCCTCGCAAGGGAACCATCCCTACCGTCTTCCTTGCCACCTCGCGAATTACCTGGGTAGAAGCCCTTTCGGAAATGAGTTTTTTAGTCTCTTCATTGACCAAAAGGAGTTCGTAGATTCCAGTTCTTCCTCGATACCCGGACTGCTTACAATTCTTACAGCCCTTCCCTCGATAGAAGGTTAACGGCTCTTTTAACTTCGAGACATCAACACCGAAATCAATCATGTTCTTCGGGTCTACCTGATAAGGGGCTTTGCAATCGGGGCAGATGGTTCGGACCAACCGTTGGGCCAAAACTCCAATGACACATGAAGAGATGAGGTAAGGTTCCACGCCAATATCCATTAGTCGAGAGATCGCCTCCGGGGCGTCGTTCGTATGTAACGTACTCAGTACCAAGTGGCCTGTCAGGGCTGCCTGCATGGCAATTTCTGAGGTTTCCAAATCCCTGATCTCTCCAATCATGATAATGTCCGGGTCTTGACGAAGAATAGACCTTAACCCTGTAGCAAAGGTAATGCCCGCTTTGGGATTGATCTGTGTCTGCCTGATCAACGCCAGCCGGTACTCCACAGGATCCTCAATGGTGATAATATTCTTGTCCTTTGAATTAATCATATTCAAAAGGGCGTAGAGGGTGGTTGTTTTTCCACTTCCCGTGGGGCCTGTGACCAGGATGATCCCGTTTGTTTTTCGAACTAATTGTTTGAATTGGTTGAGCGTATCGTCAGAGAATCCCAATTGTTCTAACTTGAATAGAGGACTGGTCTGGTCGAGAATTCGGAGCACCACATTTTCACCATGGATGGTGGGAAAAGTGGAGACCCTGATTTCGAACCCCCGCCTCTCAAGCTTGACATTGAAGTTTCCATCCTGGGGGAGCCGGGTCTCCGCAATATCCATTTCAGCCAGGATCTTGATCCTTGAGGTCACGGCGGGCTGGATGTGTTTGGGAAGGGTGAGGGACTCATATAAAAAACCATCGATCCGGAGCCGGACACGGAGAGCCTTTTCATCGGGCTCGAAGTGAATATCGCTAGCGCGATCTCTGATGGCTTGCATCATAACCAGATCGAGCATCCGGGCAGCCGAGGCGTCTTCCAACGGGCTGGTGGGAAGGTCTTTCACCACAAGGTCATAGGTCTTTCTGTAGTCTGTAGATTCCTGGACCAGCCCGCCGGCGCTGCTTTCTACCATTCGCTGGACAGCACTTTCGATGACCGCTGCCCCGGCTCCGTAGTGCTGTTCAATCGCCTTCTTAATCTTTTTTTCAGTGCCAACGGCTATCTCCACATCACCCTTCACCTTATTTCTCACCTCATCCAGTGCAAGGAGATTGAGGGGATTGGGCATGGCGACCGTCAAAGTGTTCCCAATCTTGAAGAGAGGGATTAAGGTATGGCGCCGCGCCAGCTCTTCGGGGATGGTTTTTACGATATTCTCATCGATCAGATAGGTGTCCAGGTCGACATAGGGGAGATTAGAATAATCGGCCAAACACTGAAGGATCAGTTCTTCCTTGACATAGCCCAGCCGGATGGCCGTCTGTTCCAAACGTTCCCCTCTCTGTTTCTGTTCCTGGGAGGCCCTTTTTAATTGATCGGCGGTGAGGACTCCCAATCCTACCAAAAACTCTCCAAAACTTTTTTTCTCCTCGGCCATAGGATGCCTCCAAAGAGCAATTACGAAGAAAATAAGGGTTTCGTCCCTCGGCAACGGTCAGGATGCCCGTGTCGTCTAACGGTTAGGTTTTTCGTCCTAAGAACCCGACGTAACCTTCTGACGCCCTAAACCAAACGGGCCTCGTAGCCGTAACCTTAACCCTGGACCATTTTGACGTGTTACAATAGCGTAAGCATTTATTGCCAACGCAATTCTCTCAACCCCCAATCAATCAGAGCGCTACCTATCTCTTCCCTTCGCTAAATCATTCAAATGTCTTCGCACCCTCGAGACCAAATCCGGATGAGATTTCGAGGAGAGCCGGATAAATTCTTGATAATGGCTGATTGCCAATTCCCATTTTTCTAATTGTTCATAGAGCAGTGCAATATTGTAATGAGTTTCTCTGTGAAGCGGATTGATCGCAAGGGCCTTCTGATAAGACTCAATCGCTTCATCCCACTGACCTTTCTTCTTAAAAAGAATTCCCAGGTTAATATGACTTTCGATGTTATTAGGATTGATGGCCAGGGCTTTTTTAAATGCTTCCAACGCTTCTTCGTCACGGCCCCTGAGCAAGAGGAGGATTCCAAGGTTGTTATACCCTTTTTCATACCTCGGGTTGATCTCCGTTGCTTTCTGATAGGCTCCAAAGGCCCTGTCCACATCTCCCGCCATTTGATAGATGATTCCCAAGTTGTTGTAGGCCTCGACATAAGTCGGATCCAGCTCAATGACCTTCTGATAGGCCTGGATCGCTTTTGAAAATTCTTTCTGATTATAAAAAGCTACCCCCGAATTGAAGTGGTTGAGGACCTCCGAAGCCGACGTGTCGGACTTTCCGCCTTCCTGTTCCACTCCAATCGGCTTAAGAGAGGGTCTTTCCTTCTGGGCCACCAGAGGAAGAGAAGGAGGGATCTGTTTGCTCAATGATCCTCCCTTTTTTTCGACGAAAGATGTCTTGGTTTCAGTTGATTTCTTTTCCCTTTTCTCCCCCGAACCAGTCCCGCCGTTAGCGGGATTCAATGCTTGGCCGGTAGCCAGGGGATCCTCATCCTTCGGGAGGGTTAACACTTTCTCCGGAGGTTCCGGAGATATCTTCGCCTCCACAGGGACGGGAGGGTTCCTCTCCATGGGAGCAATCGCTCGATTGGTTTGGGTGGCCAAGGGTGAAGAGGCGGGTCGCAAAAAAACGAATAAAACGATGCAGAGACCGATGAGACCGAGGCCGGCTGGAATCCATTGTTTCTTATATCTCCTTCCCCTCTTTCTCTTCGGCGATGGATAATTTAGGATTGGAGACCCCTCGGACCCATTCAATCGAAGCTGTTGTGCCCTGTTGAGGGCATCGATGATCAGGCTCATGGTGAACTCTCCTGAAATGCCATTTCTGAGTTCTCCTGGGGGTCGTTTTTCGTAGGATTTTGAGACCGTTCCGTATCCAAGGGAAGAGCGGAAACGGAGGGAGGAACGGATCCTGGAATCTGAGCGTAGATACCTTGAACTTTTTCCCGAATAAAGTCCTTTGCATTTTGAATTGAAGAGAAATAGCCTTGGTTCGCTAAGATCATACCCGCCAGCAAGAGGATGAGAAAGGTGAAGAAGGGGATGCGCAACGAGGCTAAGCTTCTTGGCAGGGTGAAAGAATAATGTGGTTTTGAACTTTCCTCTTCTCCCAGAAGACTGTCCTTCGCCAGCTTGACGATTTCTTTGTCGAGACAGTAGGTTTGCTGGATGAAACCGGCCAATAAGGCTCGATCGCAGAGAAGATTGATCAGTCTGGGAGCGCCTCTTGAAAATCTGTAGATCTCGTGGAGAGCGGATCTTGAGAAGGTAATGCCTCCCCGGGAGCCTGCCACCATTAAACGTTGGTAGATATAAGACTCCGTTTCCGTTTGGGTGAGGGGGAGGAGGTAATGCCGGACGGCGATCCGTTGATTCAATTGTTTCAATTCGGTGGATCGGAGTTTTTGGTCCAGTTCTAACTGGCCAAATAATATAATCTGGAGCAATTTCTCCTTTTCCGTCTCCAAATTGGAGAGCATGCGAATCTGTTCCAAGACAGGGGTGGACAAATTCTGGGCCTCGTCAATGATCAGGACAGCATTCTTTCCGTGAGACGAGAAGTAAATGAGTATTTTGTTCAGCGCATCGATCCGCTCCTTCTTTGTTTTTCCCTTTGAGGAGAACCCGAAATCTCGGAGGATCGATTCCAACAATTCTTCTTCGGTGAGGAAGGAATTGAAAATGACCGCCGTCTTCACGTTTTTATCTAATCTCTCTAAGAAGGCCCGGCAGATGGTCGTCTTCCCGGTTCCGATATCCCCGGCAACGACCATAAACCCTTCCTTCTGTTGAATTCCATAAAGGAGAGATTCGATCGCCGTCCGATGGCTCTCACTTAAGAAGAGGAATTGCGGGTCAGGGGTTAAGACAAATGGTTTTTCCCTTAGGCCATAAAATTCGTGATACATCTCATTCTCCTCAAATCCGAAGTTGTTCAAACACTAAACACTAAACCCTAAACAAGTCCAAAGTGTAAAACTCAAAAGATAATTGTTAACTCCCCGCCACATGGTTTTGAGGTTTGTGTTTTGAACATTTGAGTTTGTTTAGAGTTTAGGGTTTCGAGTTTAGGATTTAACATGTTTGTTCCCCAATTGATCCCTTATGGGATTTGTTGCCGGTGCTTCGAATTTGGAAATTTACTTGCTCGAAAAATCTTCCACCTTTTTGCCCACCTGAAGGGTAGGGGTGATCATGATCACCAGTTCTGATTTTGTTTTTGTTCCGGTCTTATATCGGAACAACCCTCCCAGGAGAGGAATGGATTGTAAGCCTGCGAAACCGGTATAATTCTCCTGAGTCTGCTCTTGCATCAGGCCACCAATGATAATCGTCTGGCCGTCTCCAACCCTCACTGTTGTGTCGGTCTCCCTCACGCTCAGGAGGGGAAAAGTTGACTTTCCATCGGGTGCCGTCACACTCCCGGTCTGGGCGGTGACACTGGGATGAATGTCCATGATGATGGTGCCATCTTCAGCAATTTGGGGAGTCACATCCAGGATGATCCCAATATCAATGGTCATGGGTTGAATGAATTGAGTCACGGTGGTCTGGGTGGCCACCGCCCCGGTAATAAAGAAGACACTCTGATTTCCAACTCGGATAACTGCTTTCTGATTATTGAGAGTTGAGATGGTCGGACTGGAGAGAACTTTCACATCTCCCTGTTGTGCGATGGCCTGCATGATATCGGAGAGGGCTACTGATGACCCTGCGGCCCCGAGCGCGAAGACGCCACCGTAGGGTGCGACTTTAAGGGCTCCCGGAATACTGATGCTTGATGCTGAGGTCCCTCCCGATGTATTGGTTCCACTGGCGTAACCTGTGGTGCTCCCAGGAAATCCTTGCGTCTTGGTTTTATCAGTAAGTCCCCAGGCTAAGTTAGTGGAATTAGGAAGCCCTTGGATCACCTGCCAGTTAATCCCTTCCTGGTGGCTATCGGAGAGAGTTACCTCCATGATTTTTGTCTGGATGCTCACTTGTCTTTGAGCACTTCCTTCAACGGCCTCAAGGTAGGAGGCGACCTTGTTCAAATTGAGCGGATAATCAGCCACCATGATGATCCCGGTAGATCTGTTGATGATCAATTTTCTTCCTTTCTCGTCCGCCCTTGTCCAAGTGACTTTGTCTCTCTCGGCCGCAGTCTCCTTCTCAACGGATCCAAAAATGAGAGCCTCCAATCCTTTTTGAATTTCCCTCCACAAATCCGCGTCATCAACACTGACGAGGCCAGTATAACCGGTTCTTGCCCCCGCCACTGGATTGTAGGTAGTCTGCTGATCCGGAATGCCTGAAATGCCTGAAATTCCTGAAATGGTAGTGCTCGTGCTAGTTTGTTGGCCTTGCGTTGTGCTGGTAGTAGCATAGACCTCCCTTTTTCCGCTTCGTTTCGTGGCGATATAATTCAGTGTGAAGAAACGGGCCTCCACATGGGGTCTTGATACTTTGATGAATTTTCCTTCGGTCCGGTAAGTCCAGCCCAGCGGAGAGAGAACGGTATCCAGGGCTTCTTTTAGGGTTACTCGTTTTAAGTCCACGGTTACTTTGCCGTTCAGCTCCGGATCGATGACAATGTTGAAATCGCTCTCCTTTGAGAAGGCCAGAAGAACATCCTGGATACTCGAATCTCTGGCATAGATGGAGAAGAGCTTTTCGGGCACCTTTTTTGCCTCCTCCATTTGCGGGATCACCAGTTCCTTTAGTTTTTCTTCAGGAGCAGGCTGAGGCTTAGGGCCCTCCGCCTTTTGGGGAGGTAACTTGAATCGCTCCTTATCTGGGAGAGAGACGCATCCCAGAACCAACGATAGAACAAGAAATAATATGAAGAGGCTTTTCGTTTTCATCGATATTCTCCTTTAACTTCCTCCTTCACCTCGTTAGAAATGATGCTCCCTTGCTCTACTGCGGGATTTGGTCGCTCCGGCGGGGTTTGATGCGCCGCTGGAATTTCTAACGGAGTTCGCTCCCCCCTTTGTGGAGGAGGAAAAGGGTGAGAACTTTGTTCGACAGTTAATTGAACAGGACTTTGGGACAAAAGAAGGGTCCTCTTTTGTTCTCCCTTTCCCAAAGTAACGCCATCTGTCGTAATTTCTAAAACCTTTTCGCCGTGAATCGAATCTCCCACAGTGACAATGTGACGGTCGATCAATGCCAATCGAGCGCGGTCACTAATGAGAACGGCCGTGACTATGAATGAGGGAGAAAGAATATGGCCGGGTTGGCCACTCGTCGTTCCCGAAGTCGTACCGATCTTCGAGAGGAGATGGACTCCCGGAGGGAGGAGAAAGGGATCCCTTCCACTTTCTTGAGAAAGAAGTATCCTCTCATTGGTTTGTCCGTTCGCCTTGTGCGGATCAACCGGAGCGATTCCGGCCAAAATCGAAAAGGTGATGAGGACCATTGCCATAATTATTTTTTGATATCGTCTCACTGAATGATCTCCTTCAAGGGTTGGGAGCCCTCAGAGTGGCTCCCCTACCTTGCTCCTGGTTCGCCAACCTCTGTAGGGGCGGCCCGCCGTGGCCGCCCGATCGTTACTATTGCGAAGTGACATACATACTTAACCCCATCGTGACCTTCAAGAAGGGATGAACCTCTTCCATCCTTTCCACCTGGATATTGTCCACATTGATGAGAAAAGGAAGTCCCTCAATCCCCTTTAAATAGGCTTCCAGCTTCGCATAGGTTGAGTGAAGAACCATCTGGACACTAATCCTCCTGTATTGAGAAGCGAGACCCTCCTTCTTTTCCTGGGGAGGTGGAAGGTTTTCTTCCTGAGGGGTTAGAGAAATAACCTTCATCTGAGGGGAGTCACTCTCTTTGGCTAAGTGCTTTAAAAAGGTCCTGAATTCTTCGCCTCTCAGGGTTCGTTCACTCAGCCTCTTTAGCGCTTCCTCCTGGCGACGGACTTCGGCCTCTAACGCCTCTACCCCTTTCGTCACCAGGAGGGATTCTTCTGATTTTAGATCAACCGCCTTGAGATCTGCTTCCAGCGCCCTGATTTTGCTACTCTGTGGGGCGAGATAGAAATGGTCGAAGACCCAGACAGCAACGACAACGACGGCCAGGATGATCAATATTTTTTCTCTCTTTTTCAATACCATGGCTTATTCTTTTTCCTCTCTTAATTCCCTGCTTCCTCTTTAGTAATGCCGGCTTCCCCCTTCTGTGATAATCCCCCCATCCCCCCTTTTGTAGAGGGGGGCGAAGGGGGGATTAAAGGGGAGACGGCAGGTGAGGGGGGATGGTCGAGATTGATGTCACAGACGATCCCAAATTCTGCTCCTGATTGAGTATAGAGTTTGTTCTCATCGGCTGAGACCAGCCTTACATTATTAAACAAGGGTGTTGACTCGAGGCGTTCAATGATCTGAGCTAAGGCTGTGAGACAGTAAAGATCGCTTCCGAAAGCAACGCCTGTAATATGAAGCTCCCTCCCTGTCTCCTTCTGGGTTTCCCCTTCCTGGGGTTTTGCTGGGGGAGCCCCTTTCGTCAGAGGTTTTCCTTTGTTTCGAACTGAGAGAAGTGTCAATGTGATGTTGTTCGGTACAATATGACTGACCTCTGTCAAGATGTCTCGATAGGGCACAGAGATAAGTATCGAGGAGGGGAATTGAGAAAGCCTTTCCTTAAGTTGAATATCTTTTTCCTTCAACATCTTCAGCTTTGCCTCACGGGCATCCAGATCCGCCAGCTTCGCCTTCTTCACATCTATCTCTTTTTTTATGGCGTTCACCCGTCCGTTCATGTATAAGGCGATTCCTAAGAAGACGAGCAATGCGATTGCAGGGGCCAGGACAGGCATGGACTTCACTACTCGAACCTTAGATAACAATGGTTCTTTAACAGGAAGTAGCTCGATTCGTTCGGGTTCAGGGAGCGCAGCCCCTGCCGCAACGGCGAAGAGCGAACCCATCTGGTTAAGAAGTCGAGCATCAATCCTTCTTGAATCGAAAAGAATCTCACCTAAAGGATTAAAATGTTCTACGGGCAACCGGAGCTCTCTTGCGAGATAAGAAACCACATTCTTCAGGTTCGCGCCCCCGCCAGTCAGAAGGAGCTTGTCAATCCGGTCGTCATTAAATTGGGATTTATAATAGTCAAGAGACCGTCCTATCTCTGCGGATAGTCTCTCCAAAACGGGTCTGGCGAGAAAGGATATCTTCGACAAGGATGTGGATTTTTCGCCTTTCCTTTCCTGATAAGTTTCCGAAGGGATCCCCATCTCTTGCTTTATTCCCTCTGCCCGTTCAAAGATGGCTTCGGGGTCTCCCTCGGAACCGATTCCCTCCATGATCGCCCTGGTAATGTCGGCTCCGGCCGGAGTGACTTCCCGGCTGAATAGCAATATCCCATCTTTGAAAAGATAAACACCCGTTTTTTCGGCTCCGAGGTCAAGCAAAGCAACGGTTTCATCTCTTTTGATCCGGTCCCAGGCTAACAGCGTGTTCCAGAGGACAAAAGGAGCTACATCGAGATGAGTGGGTTGGAGTCCCGCTTTCTCGGCAATAGATAGAGTTCGGTCGATCAGTTGTCTTGGGCAAGCGACCACTATCAGATCCGCCCTCTTAACGTTCTCCTCGACATATTCATTCAGGATATGAAAATCAATTTCCGCTGTTTCAACAGGGAAGGGGATGTAATTCTTTATCTCCCAGCGAACAGCTTCTTTCAATTCGGCTTTGGGGAGAGAGGGAACGGAGATTCTCTTGATCTGAACCCCTGAACCCGAAACGACAAGATTCACCTTCTTTGTCTTAAGACCAACTTCCTTGATGAGGGTTCTAAGGATCTCCGAAAAAGCGTTCACATCCTCTTTGTCAGTATTAGGAGGAATCTCTTTGATCCCTAAACAGGTCAGGAACGGTCCCTTGGATGTCGTCTTGAGACCAATTAACTTGATC
>DASPPQ010000231.1:0-58997 GCA_035625415.1 Thermodesulfobacteriota bacterium | reverse complement strand
ACCCTCAAAGATATCCAGGCAGGAATGCAGGAGGTGAAGGATCATCCCGAGGTAAAAGTTCTTATCGTGACCGGGGGTGGAGAGAAAGCCTTTGTTGCAGGGGCGGACATCGAGGAGATGAGGGGGATGAACTCCATCGAGGCCCTGAATTTTTCGAGGCTGGGTCATCTTACCTTAAAAATGATCCAGGATTTTGAACGGCCGGTGATTGCGGCAGTCAATGGCTACGCCCTGGGAGGAGGAACGGAAATTGCTCTGGCCTGTGATTTCGCCTATGCCTCGGAGAATGCGCGGTTTGGTTTTCCGGAGGTTACCCTCGGCATCTTTCCGGGCTTCGGCGGAACACAGAGGCTTCCTCGTCTGATCGGAAAAGGGAAGGCTAAGGAGCTGATCTTGTCGGGGAAGATGATCACGGCCCAGGAAGCCTATCAGATGGGGATCGTCAACCGAGTCTTTTCCCAGGCTTCTCTGATGGAAGAGACGAAGAAAGTGGCCCTCCAGATCGGAACCAATGGAGCCGTTGGAGTGAGATTGGCCAAGATGGTGATGGACGGAGGGTTCAATATGGACTTGACGGAAGCCTGTTCTTTGGAGTCCTATGCCTTCAGCCTCGGATTCGCCACGGAGGACCAGAAGGAAGGAATGACGGCATTCCTCGAAAAGAGGAAGCCTCATTTTAAAGGAAGATGAGGAGGAGAGGGTGAAGATCGCCGTATGTATCAAACAAGTCCCGGACACGACGGAGCTGAAGATTGACCCGAAGACCAATTCGATGATCCGGGAGGGTGTGGCCAGCATTACCAATCCCTTTGACGAATACGCCGTCGAAGAAGCGTTGCTCCTCAAAGAGAAGCATGGCGGAGAAGTTCATGTGATCAGCATGGGCCCTCCACAGGCCGTTGAGGTATTGAAAAACGCGCTGGCCGTGGGTGCGGACAAGGTCTATCTCGTCTCGGACAAGGCCTTTGCGGGAGCCGACACCCTGGCTACGGCTTACACCCTTGCCAAGACGATTCAAACAGTCGTTAGCGATGTGGACCTAGTGATTTGTGGGAAGCAGGCCATCGACGGAGATACGGCTCAAGTCGGGCCAGGCCTTGCCACCCGCCTGGGAATTCCACAGCTGACCTACGTTTCCAAGGTCAAGGAGATTGATCCCGCAAAGAAGAAGATTGTGGTTGAACGACTGCTGGAGAACGGGAGAGAGGTGGTTGAAACGTCGTTTCCCGCTTTGTTGACCGTGGTCAAGGATATCAACGAACCGAGACTGCCCTCCCTGTTAGGAATCAAGAAGGCGGCCAAGGCGCAGATTCCAACCCTGACTGCAAAGGATATCGGCGCAGATGAAAATCGTATTGGAACAAAGGGATCCCCCACCTGGGTGACGAAGGTTTTTTCCCCGGAGCCGAGAAAAGGGGGCGGGGAGGTCCTGAAAGGGGAATTATCGGAAGTGGTTCCTCTTCTGGTGAATAAATTGATGGAGACGAAATTTATCAAATGATATCGTGATGGTGATTGGTGCTGGTGACGGTTCACGAATCACGTTTTCTTAAAAATAGGAGAGGCGAATGGCCAAACTAATCATTGATAAGGATACCTGCACTGGATGTGAATCCTGTATTCCTTCCTGTCCCTTTGGCGCTCTGAGTATGCAGGAAGGGAAGGCCGTGGTCGATGAGAAGTGCACCTTCTGCGGGGCTTGTGTGGAAGTCTGTCCAGTGAGCGCCATCACGCTGATCAAGGAGGAGGAGGGCGCGGTCAAGGGTGTCAGCGCTAAAGATGTCTGGATTTTTATCGAGCACGAATTCGGTAAAGTTGGGAGCATCTCCTTCGAGCTTCTTGGCCAGGGGAGGAAGCTGGCGGATGCGGTCGGATGCAAACTCTGCGGAATGCTGTTAGGAGATAAGGAAGCGGTCGATCAATTTGCGAGGGAGGCCATCGCCTACGGGGCGGAGAGGGTGTATGTGATGGAGAGCCCTCTGCTCAAACAATATCGTACAGACCCTTATGCAGTGGCTGCCGTCTCTCTCATTCGGAAATACAAGCCCGAGATCGTCCTTTTCGGAGCCACCACACAGGGACGGGATTTTGCCGGAAGGGTAGCGACAACCTTGGAAACGGGGTTGACGGCGGACTGTACCGGTCTAGACATCGATCCGGAAACTAAATATCTTGTACAGGATCGGCCTGCTTTTGGCGGAAACATCATGGCAACGATTCTTGACCATCCAAACTTCCGACCCCAGATGGCTACGGTCCGGCCCAAGGTCTTTCCCATGCCTCCGAAGGATGATTCAAGAAAGGGAGAGATCATTTGGGAGACACTCCAGATGACCGAGGACCAGGTCAGAACGAAGATTTTGGAATTCATCAAAGGGGCGGAAACGGTCAACCTGTCGGATGCAGAGATCATTGTCTCGGGAGGAAGAGGAATGGGGGGGCCGGAGAATTTTAAAGTCCTCCGTGAGCTCGCGGCGGTGTTGGGCGCTGCCGTGGGCGCTTCTCGCGCGGCCGTCGATTCAGGGTGGATTCCTTATGAGCACCAGGTCGGACAGACCGGCCGCACCGTTCGGCCCAAAATCTACATCGCCTGTGGCATCTCTGGCTCCATTCAGCACCAGGCTGGCATGAAGACATCGGATATCATTGTCGCCATCAACAAGGATGGTGAAGCGCCGATTTTTAAGATCGCTACCTACGGAATTGTTGGCGATCTCTTTACCGTCGTTCCCGTGCTGACCCAAGAGTTCAAAAAACGGTTGGGAAGGTAGTTTTCTGGTTTGTGATCTGGGCTTTGAAATTCATTTAAGCTTGATTTACCTTAAGTTCATCACTTCGTGCGAACTTTGTCATTTGCCATTTCTTTATTCCGCTACCATTTTATTCTTGATTTTTTCGATTCCTTTCATCATAATGTCGAAGAAACTGTGAGGACTCTGAAGAACTATTGGGGCCTTTGTCAGAGTTCGCAGTGTAAGAGAGGTTCTGTATGATCATCACCTGTGCCTCCTGTTTAACCAAATTCAGTTTAGATGATTCTCGAATTTCGGCCGAGGGCATCAAGGTCCGTTGCTCGCGGTGTAAGCATGTATTCTATGTCGTCCCTCCTCCCGAGACCAAGGAGGAAATTATCGAGAATTTCGAATCCTTCGCAAAATTCCATGAAGATTTGATGGGACCGGGCGGGGTGAGAACGGAGGCTCCTCCGGAGTCGAAAGCCAAGGAGGAGGTGACCCTGCCAAAAGAGGCAGAAGAGCCGTTCTCTTTTTCTGTAAAGGGTCCTACGGAAACAACAGAACAATGGGTTCCTCCGGGAGAAGAGGAGGAAATGCCTTCCCCAGAAAAGATAGAGAAGCCGCCCCCTGAGGAATCGATAAGGGAAGAAAGGGTGGAAAGTAGACCCTCCAAGTCGACGAGCATGATGCATGTTGAGAGAAGAGGTCCCTTTCGATTTCTAGCCCTTCTCATTGTTTTGATGCTGCTGATCTTTGGTATCTTCTTCGTATGGTCGGAATTGAGCTCCGGGGGTAGACTCTCCCCCTATTTGGATTCCACTGTAAAGAGGATCAATGAGCTCTGGAACCAGATTTGGGGAAGAGAGGAAGGCGGTCTCATTGTTGGAGATCTGAGCGGATACCAAGAGAAGATTGGAGAGACCCCCCTCTTTATCATCGAGGGAAAGGTCAAGAATCAATCCAAGTTCACTAAAAAGTATATCAAAATAGGAGTCGTTATTTTTGATGAAGACAAACTGAAGGTGGCTGAGAAGGAGGCCGTCTGCGGTCGCGTCATCGCTCGCGGAGAGTTGAAAAACCAGCCTGCGGAATTCTTGAAAGGAGAAATGGTGATTAAGCCTGAAACGGAACAAGAGATGATCACGCCCCCTGGCAAGGAAACTCCGTTTATGGTGATCTTCAAGGACCTCCCCAGCCGGGCGAAAGATTTTAAATACGAAATTTTGGAGGCTCCCAACCTTTGAAAACCAAAAGTTATGAGTTCGGAGTTAGGGGTTCGGAATAATAGACTTGAGAACGCCAAACAAGATACCCTGAACAAATCTCTCCGAACTACGAACTCATCCCTCCGAACTGTTTTCTTTCGGGTCTAATCCCCTGGATGTAAATTTCGATCAGGGTCAGGAAGAGGGTGGCAATCAAGGGGCCTGCGACGAGGCCGATTAATCCAAACGCCTGGATCCCTCCGAGCACAGCAAAGAAGAGGAGCAAAGGATGGATATTGGTCCTGGTGCTGATCAATAATGGCCTAAGAATATTGTCCACCATACTGATCACCAATACTCCCAGGCCGAGCAAGATGAATCCTTTTAGAACAGCCCCTCCGACCATTAAGATGAGGGCCGCCGGGGCCCAGATCAGAGCCGTTCCACCGATAGGAATGAAGGAAAACAGAGCCATTGCCGACCCCCAGAAGACAGGCGATGGAAGTCCGAGGACCCAAAAAGATAGCCCGCCTAAGACACCCTGAATGATAGCGATCAGAATCCCTCCATAGATCGTCGCATAGATCATGTCCTTGAACCGTTGGATGAGAAGATCCTTCTCTCTGGATGGGAGGGGAATGATCTGCCCCAATCTCCCGAAAAAGTGGCCTCCATCCTTAAAAAGATAGTAGAGGGAGAGAAGTGTGAAGAAGAATCCAACGATCAGTGTGGACAACCCTTTTAAGAGAACGGTGGTCTGATTGAAGATGAAGGTGCTGATCCGGTTAATGTTGTTAAGTAACAGAGGAACAGGATTGGTTTGTGAAAGATCGATATATTGACCCAACCCGGCTAAGATCCATCTGAAAACAGGGATTTCTTTTATTCTATCAAAATAAGCCTGCAGTTGACCGGTCTGGATCATTTTCTCCACCTGGTGATAGAAGTCGACCACGTCGCCAGCCAGAGAGGCCAGCAAAAGACTGAAGGGCAGCACGATGACGATGAGGACTAGCAGGGTCATGAGGAGAGCAGAGAAGACCTCTCTTTTTTTAAATAGGCGTTGAAACTTCTGAAAGAGGGGATAAAAAACGATGGCGAGGAGGGTGGCCCATATGATGGAGGATAGAAAAGGAACGAGAATCAGGTAGAGGAGATAAATGGAAAGGAAGGTGAGGATGAGGATGAAGATGAGAAAGATATGTTCCCGTTTCATTTTTACCCAGATGCCGAGACATTTATCTTTTTGAACGGATGAGAAGAATCGGCGTTTCAGCTCGGGTTAAGACTTTGAGGGCAACACTTCCCATCACCCACCTCGAAATTCCCGAGCGGCCGTGGGTGCACATGATGATCAGATCCGCCCCAACCTCTTTTGCAAAGTCAATGATTTCGACGGCCACCTGTTGCCCTGTCCTCACCGTGGCCGTTACCTTAAGACGTCTTTTTTTCAATTCCTCGCTTAGATTTAAAAGATAGGTCTCGGCGGCCTCCTTCTGTTTTTCATCGACGATCAGAGGGGTGACCAGTTCTGGTGAACCGTAAATGGGCATAAAGGGAACCACCTGAAACAGAATGATTTCAGCGTCAAAGGTCTTGGCCAATTTTTCAGCCTCGTCCAAAGCCATTTTTGCCAATTCCGATCCATCCAATGGGACTAGAATCTTCTTATACATACTTCCCACCTCCCTAAGGATTTCAAAAATCATTTATATCAATTTTGATTAGACAAGGCAACAAAAAAGAGGCGATAGGTAAGCATCTCTTTTTCCCTGGCAACCACGAAATGGCCCTTCACCCTACCCTCTTCCCAAGGGGAGAGGGTAGGGTGAAGGGTAGTCCCATGAATTTACTAATGCTCATTTCTTCAATTTCCATCTCTTTGAGAGCATCTATTACGAAATTGGAAATGCTCCCAGCAGTTTGTGATTCTTATAAGAGAAAATAGATTTTGTGGAAAAGCGCATATTGGGCTGTTTCGGCTTGCGAGGGGGAGCGGATTCGGCATATAATGAGTAAAAGACGGGGTGAGGATTATTTCAATTTTCAATCAAGAAGAAACCTCAGAAAATCCCGTATGGTGGAGCAGATCAAGACTTCGAGGCGACTTGAGAAAAAGCGAGAGGTTCATTTCGATGGAGATTGAGGTAAAATTGTTTGCAACGCTTCGAGAGTATCTCCCGAAAGGAAGCGGCCAGTTTTCCTGTAAGATGAAGGTAGAGGGTTCTACCCGGGTTCAAGATATTTTGTTGCGACTCAAAATACCCGAACAGATACCTAAAATCATTTTGATCAATGGCGTTCATGGGAAGAAGGAGCAGATTCTAAAGGAAGGTGATGTCCTGAGTATCTTTCCTCCCGTTGCAGGAGGCTGAGTGTTGAAAAAGTTCAAATGTCAAAATCCCCGCCTTCGCCGAAGCGGCTATGCGCAGGCAGGCAAATGTCAAATCAATGACAAATGCCAAAATGCAAATAATCTATTTTGATAATTTGGATTTCATTTGACCTTTGAACTTTGATATTTGGCATTTTATTTAGATTGTTTCTCTTTAAGTTCCTTAATCTTCTTTTGCAGCCTTTCCTTTTGATCTGATTGTGGATCCAGTTTTAAAGCCCTTTCGTAAAACTCGACGGCCTTTTCAATCCGGTCAAGTTTGAGATAACTGTCCGCGAGGTGTTCCGCGATCGTAGAATCATCTGGCATCAACTGGTTTGCTTTTTCGAGTTCAGTCAGAGCTCTTTTGTAGTCCCCAAGCTTGTAATAGACCCACCCCAAACTATCGGTGATGTAACCCGTATTGGGTTTCAATGTCATGGCTTTCTGGATGAGTTGCAGGGCCTCTTCCAGCCGGATCCCCCGCTCGGAATAGGAATAGCCCAGATAGTTGAGGGCATCAGCATGATTGGGGTTGAGTCGGAGAACCTCCTTCATCTCGGCCAGCATCTTGTCAAAATTGCCCATTTTATCGTAGAGCGCACCTATTTGGAAATGAATTTCTTCATCGTTCTGATTTTTCTCGAGTCCTCTCTTCAGGGTGGCCAGGGCCTTTTCCAGTTGGTTGTCCTTTTCAAAAACAGAAGCGAGGAAGAGATAGAGGTCTCCCTCGTTCGGCTTGGCCTGAATCGATTCCTCTAAGACCCGAATGGCCTCTTCCATCTTATTCTGTTTCTGGAGAATCAGGACAATGTTTCTTCTCGAATCAGCAAAGAGGGTGGATTCGGGAGGGATCTTTTTGAATTCCGAGAGGGCCTGATCATAGGCCTCTTTTTCTACATACGCGGCCCCCAAATAATATCGGACCCGGTCCTCTTTGGGATTGGCAGCGAGGACAAAATTGAATTCCAGAATCGCCTGGTCCAACTTTCCCTGCTCTAGATAGATCAGGCCCATCTTCGTCCGGATGTTGAGATCTTCTGAATCGGATTTTTGCATTTCCCGAAACTGGTTCAGCGCCTCGTCGAATTTCTTCTTTTTGATGAAGATCTGCCCAAGCCGGCTTCTCGCCTTCTTGTTGTCCGGGTCGAGGCTAAGGATCTTTTGGTAAACCTCCGAGGCCTTTTCCGGCTCGTTCTGGATCTCGTAGGTCAAGCCCAAATCCATTAGGACGGAGACCAGATTGGGTTCGATCGCCAGGGCCTTCAAGAAATACTGCTTGGCCGTCTCATAAGATTTCGTCCTGATATAAATTCTACCCAAGGCGTAAAGGCCCATCACCGAATTGGGTTCGATCTCGAGAAACTGTTTGAGGATTCGGATGGCCTGGTCATATTCCTGGGTATCTTCATAGAGGGAACCGAGGAAGAGGTAACTTTCATGATTCTGAGGGTCGATCTCCAATACTTTCTTGTATGACGCGATTGCCAACGGGTACTTTTTGAGGATGGAATAGAGTCCGCCCAGGAGCAAATGGGCGGGGAGATGCTCCGGGTCGTCGAGGAGGGCGGTTTTGCACTCTTCGATCGCCTCGTTTAAGAGGCCTTTGTGGACGTAAAGAGTGGCCAATTCAACGTGCAGGGAAGGTTCTTTAGCGTCACGAGCGATCGCCTCTTTGAGATCCTCAATCGCCTCGTCGACTTTTCCATCCCGTAAGCTGAGCTGAGAGAGGAGAAAGTAGTAATAAGCAAGAGGATTTGAAGAGAGCGTTTTCTGTTGAGTTTTTTGGAGTCTTGTCGGGGCGGACTGCAACAAAACCGTGTCTTTCTGTTGTTTTTGAAATTCAGGTCCTCCCGCACAAGCTCCCAGAAGAAGCAAAGACAGGGAAATAACGAAGAGTTTCACCGAGAACGGCTTCATTCTTTATTGAATAACAGAGTTCGATCACAAAGTCAAAGACCTGAATTCAACTTCAAGAGATTCTCCAAAGCGTCCGGAAGAACATAACCTTCTATGATCTTTCCGTTTTGAAAGACAAGGGTTGGGGTGGAATCCACGAACAGACGCCTTCCAATTTCCATATTCTTATCGATGGCTGTCGTATCGCACGAGGGCGATTTTAATTCTATCCCTTGGTAGGTTTCTTCCAGCGCTTTCGCTCTATCCTTTGAACACCATATGGACTTCGCCTTCTCATGCGAGGCAGGAGCGAGGGGGTATAAAAAGAAATAAACCTGGAGGTCCTTGATCTGCTTCAGTTCTTCATGCAATTGGAAACAAAAATGGCACTGGGGGTCGGTGAATACATAGAGTTTTCTTTTTCCCGTTCCCATGGGAATGGCATTCCCAAGGGGAAGCGCAGAGGGGTTCGCCCTTCGGAGGTCCTTTAATCTATCAAGAGTGAGATTTCTTTTGCTTTCGCGATCCAATATCTGTCCAGAAATAATAAATCTCAAATTCTTATCGATATAAAGGATCATCCTATCTTGACCTATCCCGCAGGAAACCTCCCAAAACCCTTCCAAAGGAGCTTCCTTGATCTCCAGGATCCTAAATTCCGTCTTAATATAATCCTTCAAAATATGGGCGGCCTCATCGTTTGTGAGGGCAAAGGAATTCCCAAAAAGAAGGAAGACAAAAAAAGAAAATAGGATGATCGCCGTCGCTCTCTTCATAATGAAACCTCCCGAAAGTCATTATACCCTTTTCAACGATGAGGAATTTTTCAGGGAATCAACTAAGGTTGGGTTTCTTCTCGAAGCGATACAGGGTTCTTGGGTTCACCTTTAGGATTTCTGAAGCAATTCTTTTATTCCCGCCGACCTCTTTGAGTATCTCTTTTATATATTCGGATTTGATATCATCCAAAGATTTACGATCTTTCACTCCTCTCTTAATCATCTCTGAGAACCCTTCCGTCAGATCTTTTGGGAAGTCATTGGGGGCCAGGTAATCCTGGTCGGTCATGATCACGGCCCTTTCAATGGCGTTTTCTAATTCTCTGACGTTTCCCGGCCAATGATATTCCAAAAGAAGTTTGATTGCCTCCTTGGAGATGCCCTTGATCTCCTTCTTGACTTCCTTGGAAAAAGAATCAAGAAAATGATAAGCGAGTAAAGGGATATCCTCTTTTCTGTTTTTGAGATCAGGGAGAAAAATAGGGAACACATGAAGACGATAGAAAAGGTCTTCCCGAAATTTTCCTTTCCTCATATTCTCTTCCAAATTTTCGTTGGTGGCTGCAATCATTCGGACATCAATCTTTGTCCTCTCCGTACTTCCCACCTTCATCACTTCCTTCTCTTGAAGGACTCTCAGAAGTTTCACTTGAACAGATGGGAGGATGGTGGAGATTTCGTCTAGGAAGAGCGTCCCCCCATCCGCCTCTTCGAATAACCCCTTTTTCGCCTGGACCGCCCCGGTGAAGGCGCCCTTGGTGTGTCCAAAGAGTTCGCTTTCCACCAGCGTCTCGGGAATGGCTCCGCAATTGAAAGGGATAAAAGGCCGATCCGCCCTGGGACTGTTATAGTGGATGGCTTTGGCCACCAGTTCTTTGCCGGTTCCGCTTCCTCCGTAGATAATGACCGTGCTGTTTCCAAGGGCCACCTTTTCAATCAGAGAGAAAATTTCCTGCATCTTCTTGCTCTTTCCGATAATATTGCTGAACTCAAATCTTTTCCTGACTTCCATCCTCAGAAGCCGATTTTCCCTGAGGAGGAGGCTTTCCTTCTGGGCTTTGGAGATGCGGATGAGGAGATCGTTCAAATCAATTGGCTTAGTGACATAGTCGGTCGCTCCTATCCTCATTGCCTCCACCGCTGTCTCGATCGTTCCGTAAGCTGTCATCAGGATAACCATGACTTCCGGCCGGGTTCCCTTGATAGTTCTTAGGAGTTGGATGCCATCCATCTCCGGCATCTTCAGATCGGTCAATACCAAATCGAAGACATCCTTTTCAATCTTCTGAAGGGCTTCGGAGCCGGTCTGGGCAGCCTCTGCGCTAAGTCCTCCCATCTGTGAAAGACCTTTTCGAATCATGTCCCGGACGGGGGCTTCGTCATCGACGACCAAAATTTTCATGGACTCCACACCGGACTCCTTTTAGCAGTATTCTTACCAAAAATTGATTCTTAAATCAATGGAAATCATTTTCTCCAGAATTCTTCATTCCAAACCTTCAACAAAATGCGCGACGGAGTTGACTGTTTTTGAATTTCTTATAAAATATATCGGTCGAGAGCAAATAAAAGAAAGCGAGGAGGCATTTGTGGAAAACCAAATTTTGATTGCGGACGATCAAAAGATGATCTGTGAAATGCTGTCCAAGAGGCTGACGTTAGAAGGGTATTCATGTGTGACCGCCCATAGCGGGAAGGATGCACTCGGTCATTTTTATAGGGAGAATTTTTCGTTAATCATTTCGGATATCCGAATGCCCGAAATGGATGGTTTAGAACTCATGAAGCATGTAAAGACTGCACAACCAAACATGATGTTCATCATCATGACCGCCTATCCAGAGATCCAGATAGCCGTAGAAGCGATCCGCTCGGGAGCAACGGACTTCCTCATCAAGCCGGTCGATCTGGAACTGATGGTCTTCAGCGTCAGGAGAGCCCTTGAGCGGAAGAAGATGGAAGAGGAGCTCGAGTCTTATCACAGAAATTTGGAGAAATTGGTGGAGCTTAGGACTGAAAACCTTCGACAGGCTTGTCGTACTCTGAAGAAAGCGAATTTGGATTCGGTCAAGGCGCTTGCAGGGGCGGTTGACGCCAAAGACCCCTACACACGAGGCCACTCCGATCGAGTGAGACGGATGAGTTTGCAGATTGCCGTTTCATTGGGATTCACAGAGGCGAGGATGGAGATTCTAGAATATGGAGCCCTCCTCCATGACATTGGCAAGATTGGCATTAAAGATGAGATTCTCGGTAAACGAGGGGCTCTCAGCCCGGAAGAATATCAGGTGATTCAGGAACATACTTTGATCGGTGTTAAGATTGTAGAGGGGATCGAGTTTTTTGAGGATAAGATTCCCATGATTCGTAACCATCACGAGCACTTTGACGGGGGAGGATATCCAGACGGTTTAGCGGGAGAAGCCATTCCTATTGAAGCAAGGATTATTGCGGTCCCCGATGCTTTCGATGCGATGGTGAGTCTGAGACCCCATCGGGAGACCATGCCTCTTGAGCACATCCTTTTGGAAATGGGAGAAGGCAAGGGAAAACAATTCGACCCAAAAATCTTGGAAATTTTTCTGCAAGAAAAAATTTATCGATAATAACCAGAAACGTAGATTTAGAAGGGTCCGTTTCTTTTCCGTCGGCGATATCCGCCTCCTGGCTCCCTGCCTGCCGGCAGGCCCTGAACCTAGCATGGTAAAGGGTAGGCAGCTGGTCCTGTCGAGGGCGGGGCAGGCAAGGATTCAATGAGACATGCCAGCCAATCTCACCCCCCAATATTTGGAGGCAGAGCTTAAGTTCAAGCAGGCCAAGACCGCGCCGGAGAAGATCAAAGCGCTCGAAGTGATGATGGCCGTCATTCCCAAACACAAGGGGACTGAAAGACTTCGGGGACAGCTCAAGAGCCGAATGGCCAAATTAAAGGAGGAACTCCAGAGAAGACCCGCCGTTGCGAGGGCAGAGCAAGCCTATAATATTAAGAGAGAGGGAGCTGCTCAAGTCGTTCTTTTGGGCGTTCCCAATTCTGGTAAATCAAGCCTCCTCTCCCAAATCACGGGTGCCTTTTCCGAGGTTGCGGACTACCCCTTCACAACCCAGAAGCCCATTCCGGGAATGATGAAGTATGAGAATCTACAGATTCAATTGGTGGATACGCCTCCGATTCAATTGGATCATACGGAACCTGGATTCCCAAACCTGATTCGGAATGCCGATGCCCTTGTACTCTTGGTCGACCTGACGAAGGGCCCTATCTTCCAGATGGACATCCTCTTAGAACAGCTGAACAAAATGAGAATAAAAGTCGCCGGAAAAGGACCGATTCCCGCACTGGAGCCGGGATGGGGTTCTCTGCGGGCGCTTCTTGTGGGGAATAAGTGTGATGTTAGAAATGGAATAGAGGCCTACCAAAGACTCGAAGCCCATTTCGGAGACGCCTTCCCCATCCTGCCTATCTCGGCCAAAGAAGGGATGAATTCCGAGGAATTGAAGAAAGAGATTTATCAAGTCCTCGATATCCTCCGGGTCTATACAAAGGTCCCTGGAAAGGAGGCGGACTTGACGGAGCCCGTTATTCTTAGGAAAGGAAGCACTGTGGGAGATGTCGCCGCCTCTGTTCATAAGGACTTCGTTGCCAAACTTCGATATGCAAAGATCTGGGGTTCTGGGAAATTTGGGGGACAAATGGTCAAACGCGATTATCTCGTCAGCGAGGGAGATGTGATCGAATTGCATATATAGTCTCATAGTCCGATAGTCCTGTAGTCGGATAGTTTTACAGTCATTCAGGCTCTGGGTCTGGTCGCTTTGGCCTTTTCGACTACGCGCCTAATGATAAAGCACTTGACCGCAAGGACGAATGAATCATCTGACTATGAGACTATGTGACTGATGACTTTCAGGAAGGAATGGCATTGCTTACTAGAAGAGTTTTCTTAAGATTTCTCTTGGGGCTTCCCCTCATTTCTTCTTTTCCACGTCCTGCTCCGGAGGCATGGGCAGATGTTCCGTCCCTTCAAGAAAGGGAGAGGGGATTCAAAGAGGATGTGAAGATTGGAACCACGTTGCGGCGGCGAACCCATTTTTTCGATTATCAAAAGCGAAAATGGGTTAGTGTGAGGCAAAGGAAAGATGGCACCACAGTGAGGGCAGAGGAAGAGATTCCTTTAGGAATGGTCTATCATGATTTTATCACAGCATCTTATAATTTTCGTTACGGTGTTTATGGAGACATCGAGAGAGGAAGAAAATATTCGGTGGCCAGCTTTCCAAAGAAGGGGCCTTCCAGTTATGAGGTGAGGGTGGCTTCGAAAGAACTTTACCCCACACAAGGGACGATCAAAGGTGTCGTGTTCTTCGGTGATGTCATGGGGACGCTGGTTAAATATACACGGACATGAAGTTCGGATTTTTGAGGATTATTGTTTACGAGCAACTAGAGTTCTAAATCTTCGCTCACTTTAGTTCACTTTTTGGACTTTCATCGGGAGATGGATACTCAGTCCAGATATTTCAGGCTGCCCAGGAAAGAGATCGCCTACTTTAAGTTCATTATCGAATCCTATGAGGGGATGGCGGTCATAAGGACAAAGGACCCTCATGAGGCGATCGTAGAGTTGATGGTGGCTCCGGGATGGGAAAAAGACTTGGAGGAGGTATTGGATGGCCTCCGAAAGGAGATCACGATTGAAAACTTGTCTGATTTCAAGTTTCAAGATCCAAATGTTAAATGAATGGCAAAGTCTGAGATCCAAATATTCTCAATATTTGAGCCTTGGATTTGATTTGACATTGAATCACCTTCGGTTCATCACTTCGGGCGAACTTTGACATTTGAGATTTAAGGATGATCGAAACCATTCCATATCAAGAGATATTGCGTGAAGCGCTTCGAGAAGGAGGGGAGTTTGCAGACCTCTTTTTCGAGCAGACCCATTCTGTTGTTATCGTCTGTGAAGAGGACCGAATCGAGAAAGCCGTATCAGGATTGGATGTGGGGGTGGGGCTTCGAATTCTTTTTGGCAAGAAAACATTTTACGGTTTTACCACAGTGATCTCAAAGGAATCTCTCTTCAATTTAGCCAAACGGATAAGTCGATCCGCAAAAGAAGAGGGAGCGGAGAAGGTCAACGCCCTTCCCCGACTAGGTCGGGACGTTCCGATTTCCAGAAGCCATTATCAGATCCAGAAACATCCTGAGAGGCTCTCGATAGAAGAGAGGGTTTCAGCGGTAAAATGCGCCAATGAAAGGGCTCGGAGACTGGATCCACACATCCGACAGGTGAAAGTGCTCTATCGGGATGTCAACCAAAAGCTGACGATTTCAAATTCTGAGGGGATTTTAATAGAAGGAGAAAGGGTGGGGACCGTTTTTTCTGTCCAGGTCGTTTCTGCGAAGGGGGAGGTTGTCCAGACCGGATACGAACCGATCGGAGGAACAGTGGGGTTTGAGCTCTTTGATCTTCATCCCCCCGAGGAGGTGGCTGAAGTGGCCGCAAAAAGATCTCTCCTTATGCTTTCGGCCAGGAAAGCACCGATGGGGAAAATGGCAGTGGTCTTATCCAGCGAAGCAGGGGGAACGATGATCCATGAAGCCATTGGCCATGGACTGGAGGCAGATCTCGCCCAGCAAGGGCTCTCTGTCTATTCTAAGAAAATCGGGGAAAAGGTTGCTTCTTCTTTGATTACGGTGGTCGATGATCCCACCCTTCCTCAAAGAAGGGGGTCCTATGCCTTTGACGATGAAGGGGTCGCTTCCCGAAGAACGACCCTAGTGGAGCAGGGAATCTTGAGAGGATATCTCTATGATCGGTTGTCCGCTATGGAAGACGGCGTGGAATCGAGTGGCAACGGAAGAAGGGAGTCCTATCAGGATAGACCGATTCCCAGGATGAGCAATACGATGATCCTTTCGGGGACGACGGAGCCCGAAGAGATTGTTCATTCTGTAGAAAAGGGATTGTTTGTGAAGAAGATGGGCGGCGGGCAGGTCAATACCGTCAACGGGGATTTCATCTTCGAAATCAACGAGGGATATTTAATTGAAAAAGGAAGTGTCGGAGAACCGGTCCGTGGAGCGACCCTTATTGGCAATGGGCCAAAGGTGCTGAAAGACATAGATATGGTCGGCAGTGACCTCGGGTTTGGGATCGGGACCTGTGGAAAGGATGGCCAGGGAGTTCCGGTCGCCGATGCCCAACCCACTCTGAGAATCCCAGAGTTGGTTGTGGGAGGGCAAGAGGAAGTCAAATGATTAGGGGATGGTGGGACAAACTGGTCTTTTCCCTCCCATTCCGATCGTTCTGTTTTTTAGCGGATCATTATATCTGACCCGATGTATTGGGTGGCCCTTCAGAGGGCTCGGGCAGTTTTTCGAGCTTTACCTTTGATATTTTTTGTCCGACCATCTCAACAATTTTTATTCGCTTCGCTTCAATTTCGACCATATCGCCGGCTTGAGGAATCTTTTGCAGGGCCGTCATCAAGAACCCACCCAGGGTTTCATATTCGGGAGATTCCGGAAGTTGGATATGATAGTCCTCCTTTAAATCCCTGAGGCTGATGGACGCATCGATCAGCATGGTTCGATCCGAGAGCTGAATCACAGGACTCTCAATATCGTGCTCGTCTCTGATCTCTCCGATGATCTCCTCCACCAGGTCTTCCATTGTGACCAGCCCGGCGACCCCGCCGTATTCGTCGACCACCAATGCCATATGAATTCTCTTTTTTTGCATCTCCCTTAAGAGAAGGCTGATTTTCATCGTCTGCGGGATAAAATAAGGAGGCTTCACGATCTTTCGAATATCGACCTGTCCTCCTGTTTTTGCAAACATCGTGAGAAAGTCCTTCGCATAAAGGATTCCCCTGATATTATTCAGTTCTCTTCCGAAAATGGGATATCGGGAAAATTGTTCTTCCTCGATGAGAGAAAGAATCTCCTGGGGTGGCCGATCGATTTGGATCGCCACCATCTGTGTGTCGGGGACCATCACTTCTTTGACCGACATATCGGTGAACTCGAAAACGCTCTGGAGGATTTTTTCTTCTGTCGGCTCAAAAACCCCGTGTTCCCCTCCTTCCTTTATTAAGAGTTTCACCTCCTCCTCGGTAATATAGGCTCTTTCGGTAAAGGGTTCCCTGCCGAAAGGTTTGAGCACAAGGGAGGTGCTAAAGGTGAGGAGCTTGACAAAAATGGAGTTGATTTTGGAAAAGGCATCGATGCTCCTTGCTGTCCAGAGGCCCACGTTTTCGGGATGCATCAAAGCAATGGACTTAGGGACCAGCTCTCCGAAGATGACCGAAAAATACGTAATTACCACCACAACGATCCCGATGGAAATAGGTTCGGCGGCAACGGAGATGACTTTGATGGGGAGCGCCTGAAGGGCAGGTTTGATGATCTTGACGGCCGCCGCGCCACCCACCGCAGAGGCGAGAACACTCACGCCCGTGATCCCAATCTGAATGGTGGCCAGAAACCGATCGGGTTCTTCTTTAAGCTTTAGAAAAATCTTCGCACTTTTCTTCCCGGTTTCGGCCAGCTGTTTGATATAGCTCTTCCTCGCCGTCACTACGGCGATTTCTGTCCCAGCCAGGTAACCATTCAGAAGGATGAGAAGTGCTATGAGAAATGCCTCGTAAAGAAGGTTCTCCATTTCTTGCCTCCCTTATCCCCAAACCTCTTCTTCTTATTGCCTGACTGCGGTAAGCAGAAGGTGGGGTACTGTTTTCCTTTTCGACCATGAGGACGCAGATATCTTGGAAAATTGAATACAGAAAAAAAGCTCAGAATTTGATCTTTTTGAGTCTTCCGATTGCCTCTCTCAACCTTTCCTCATCTACGGTGAGGGCCATCCGGATGTAGCCTTCCCCTTCTTCTCCAAAACCATTTCCCGGGGTAGCCACGATTCCCCCTTGCTCGAGCAACAGCGTGGCGAATTGGGCGGAAGTATATCCTCTTGGCACCCGAATCCAGAGATAGAAGGTGGCCTTTGGGCGATCCACTTCCAGCCCTATCTCTTCAAGGCCGTTGACCATCACGTCTCTTCGTCTTTCATAGGTGTCAATGATTTCCGGAAGCGGGGTATCAAGATGATTGAGCGCTTCGGTTCCTGCTTCCTGGATCGCCTGAAAGAGACCGGAATCGATGTTGGTCTTCACCCTTCCCAATCCGGAAAGTATTTCAGAATGGCCTACGGCGAATCCGATTCTCCATCCGGTCATATTAAAGGTCTTTGAGAGGCTGTGAAATTCGACCCCCACCTCTCTGGCCCCTTCCACTTCAAGAAAACTGAGAGGGCGGTAGCGATCGAAAGCGATTTCTGAATAGGCCGCATCATGGCACACGATGATCTGGTGGCGCTGGGCAAAGGCCGCGACCTCTTCAAAGAAAGGTCTCTCAGCGACAGCGGAGGTGGGATTATTGGGATAGTTGATGAATAGGAGTTTTGCTTTCTTGGCTACGGTGGGGGGAATTTTAGAAAGAATCGGCAGAAAGCCGTTCTCTTTACGGAGGGGCAAAAAATAAGGGATGCCTCCCGCAAAAAGGGTCGAAACACGGTAAACAGGGTAGCCGGGACTGGGGACCAATACGATATCCTCCGGATTAACAAAAGCTAAGGGAATGTGGGCGATTCCCTCCTTGGACCCAATCAGGGAGAGGACCTCTGTCACCGGGTTGAGTTTGATGCCGAACCTCCTTTCGTACCATTCCGCAACAGCCGTCCTGAACTCAATCATGCCCTCGTAGGAAGGGTACCGGTGGTTCCTAGGATTTTCCGCTGCTTTTTTTAATCGTTCGATAATCGGTTTGGGGGTAGGGAGGTCCGGATCCCCAATTCCCAGATCAATAACATCCGTTCCTTTTCTCCTCATCTCTTCCTTCTTCTTGTCTATCTCTGCGAAAAGGTAAGGAGGGATTTGCTCAATTCTTTTCGCCATCTCGAATCGCATCTTTTTCTCTTTCTTTTTCTGAAGTTTTCTTTAAATCACGGACACGCCTGCGTGCCCTGCCTCCGTCCCGCAGGGCGGGGCTTCGCGCAGGCAGGCGAAACGATTGTCTGCACTGGCCCACTCGCCGAACAACTCCTTGTAAGAGAAGATATTCAACGATGCCAGGAACGCCGGTGTACGGGCCCTGAACCTAGTGTAGTGCGTCCAACACTTCTTTACATAAGTTCAGAAGCTGTCATTACTGCAAAAGCAGGAATGCAGTTGAAATCATTGGATTCCCCCGTGTCAAGCACGGGGCAAGCTTGGTCAAGCCCGGAATGACATTCAAAGTAAAGGGACTTCTGACGCAGTACGCTAGCATGGTACAGGGCATACAAGGGACCGTTTTCAATTTTTATCTTAAGTACTTTCCATCCCAAATTCAAGATAAAAGATGTACTGTCGAAAGGCCTCTTTTATACTATGATTTTGGAGAGAAAGGGATTTTCGTATTGACATCCTGAGCCCTTCCTATCATAATAGTGGAACCTTTGATAGGTTTTCATATGAAAAAGAGAATGTTTCTGAGATGGATGATCCTGGTAACCATCGCCCTCTCCTTTCTTTTTGGATGTGGCGGAAAGGGAAAGGATGTCAAGAAAATCGAGGGAGACCCTGAGATCCTTTATAAACAGGGGTTAACTCGATTCAATAAGAGAGACTATCCCGAAGCCCTGAAGAAATTCGAAGAATTGAAGTCAAGTTTTCCAGATAGTCCTCCCTATACCCTTTTGGCGGAGCTGAAGGTCGGCGATTGTCATTTTCTGCGGAAAGAATACGTAGAGGCGATTGCGGCTTATGAGGAGTTTAAGAAGACCCATCCCAGCCACGAAGAGATTCCTTATGTTCAGTTTCAAATTGGGATGTCTTATTTTAATCAGATGCTCACCCTTGATCGGGATCAGGCTTCGACGAAGAAGGCCCTCTCCAGCTTTGAATATCTCATTGCCAATTATCCCCCGAGTCTCTTCAGCGAGAAGGCAAAGGAAAAAATTGGTGTCTGCAAAAAAAGGCTGGCTGACCATGAATTCTATATCGGTAATTACTATTACAAACATGGAAGATTTCAGTCCGCGGCTTCGCGGTTTGAGGAAGTATTGATGAAATTTCCTAAGGACCCCGATGAGGATAAGACGCTTTACTTGTTAGGGAAGAGCTACCTTGAATTGGACCAATGGGACAAGGCCGAGGCGGCCTTTAGGAAGATCGTCACCGAATATCCCCAAAGCCACCACTATGTAGAAGCCAAGACCATTGTTGATAAAGGTTTAGCGGAAAGGAAGGTCTCTCCTCGCAAGGCCAAGGCAAAAGAATCGGAGATTAAAAACGAGATAGCAGGGAAAGAACTCGACAGGGTTGCTTTGGTCAAATTCGAGGAGGAAGGAAAACGGCCAGTTTCCTTAAAGGATGAGGAGAAAGCTGAATTGAAGAAGGGGGAGGAAAGGTTGACTCCCTCCCCTGTCACGAATGAGACAGCTAAGGAAATCCCTCCTCAAGAGAAAGCCGAGAAGCCTCTCCCACCCATGGTGATCGAACCTGTTCAAGAAGACCGAAGCCAAGCCATTCCTCTCCCCAAGGATGAGGAGAAGGCTGAATTGAAGAAGGGGGAGGAAAGGTTGACTCCCTCCCCTGTCACGAGTGAGACGGCTAAGGAAATCCCTCCTCAAGAGAAAGCCGAGAAGCCTCTCCCACCCATGGTGATTGAACCTGTTCAAGAGGACCGAAGCCAAGCCATTCCTCTCTTCAAGGAGGCAAAGAAGGAAGACCCCCTTCCAGCATCTCCCTCTCCCCCTTCCGGGCTTGCGACGCCTGAGACAAGAATGAAACCTGCTGAAGAGAAACGGACTGCCGTATTGCCGGGTTCAGCCACTCCTTCAAAGGAGAAAGAAGGGGTCAAGAAGGGGGTTATTCCAGAAACCAAGGAAGCTAAGCTGGCGGACAAGGGCCAGCCCATCGATATCACCTCCGATAAGGTGGAGGCCTTCTGGAAGGAGAATTTGATCATCTTCAAAGGGAATGTCGTTGCCCGACAGAAGGATATGGTGATCTATGCTGATTCTATAGAGGCTGTGACCATCGAAGACGGTAAGGGGATCGAGCGGGTGACTGCCGGGGGAAATGTGAAGATCCAACAGGGTCTTCGCGTTGCCAATTGCGAGAAGGCGATTTTTTACAACCTTGACCAAAAGGTGGTTTTGACGGGCGACCCGAAAGTTTCAGAAGGAGAGAGTATCGTTTCAGGAGATGAGATCATTGTTGATATCGATAAGAACCGAGTCGAGGTAAAAGGAGGGTCGAGCGGACGAGGAAAGGCGAAGATTCAACCCGAGGAAATCGAGAAGATTCAGCCCGGGGAAATTGAAAAGCTGAAATGAGAAGAAGTCTCCCCTTTTTTCTCCTCGCAATTCTTTTCCTCTTAACCTGCCAGGTTTCCGAAGAAGAAAAAATTTATCAAGTTTTGAATCGAAGACAGGAGGCTCTGCAGAAAAGAGACCTCTCCCTCTACCTCTCCTGTATCTCTAAAGCCTATCAGGATAAGGAGGAAGACTTTAACCGGCTTCAAAAGCGGATCGAAGGATATTTCAAAACCTTCGACCGGATTTCGTACTCCTGTTGGGATCAATCGATCCAAGTCGATGGGGAAACTGCAGTCGTCATCCAGCCATTCTACTTACAAGTAGAAAAAGGAGAGAACAAGAATCACTATTCCGGCAAAGAAGTCCTCTTTTTGAAGAGAGAGGGGAGGGATTGGAAGATCATCAAGGGACTGTAGCTGAGAGAAGAGATAGGGTACGAATCGAAACATTCGAGAATTTGACAACTGGGGAAGGGGCAAATAAAATATATGGATTCCAGTCTATTCGGACCGGCGTATGTTTGAAAATCTTTCAGCCAAGTTAGATTCCATTTTCAAGAAACTGAGAGGCCATGGAAAGTTGACGGAGCAGAATATCCAAGAGGCCTTAAAGGAAGTGAGGATTGCCCTCTTGGAGGCCGATGTCAATTTCAGGGTGGTCAAGGACTTTATCCAGCAAGTCCAGAGAAGGGCTGTTGGCCAGGAAGTGATGGATAGCCTCACACCCGCTCAGCAATTGATCAAGGTTGTCAAGGAAGAGATGACCTCCCTGATGGGCGGTGAGGAGCAGAAGATTCATCTTTCGGGGAGCCCTCCGGTTCCGATTATGCTGGTAGGTCTCCACGGCTGTGGAAAAACGACGACGGCCGCTAAACTGGCACGGTATTTTCAGGAAAAGAGGAAGCGGCCTTACCTAGTTCCCGCTGATGTCTACCGACCCGCAGCGATTGAGCAATTGCAGAGGTTGGGGGAAGAGTTAAAAGTGAATTTCTATCGCCCCGAGGCTTCCCAAACGCCAATGGAGATCTGCTTAAAAGCAAGGGATTTCGGTCTGAGGGGAGGGTATGACCTAATGCTCATCGATACTGCTGGGAGGCTTCATATCGACGAGGCTTTGATGTTGGAACTCAGGGAGATCAAAACCCAGATTAAGCCCAACGAGGTACTCTTGGTAGCCGACGCCATGACCGGCCAGGATGCGGTCAATATTGCCAAGAGCTTCAATGACCGGCTGGGGATTGACGGGATCATCCTCACCAAAATGGATGGGGATGCGCGAGGAGGAGCAGCCCTTTCAGTTAAATCCGTGACGCAGAAACCTATCAAATTTGTCGGAGTGGGAGAAAAGCTAGATGCCCTCGAGGCTTTCCATCCCGATCGAATGGCTTCACGGATTCTGGGGATGGGGGATGTCCTCACCCTGATCGAGAAGGCAGAAACCGCCTTCGATGAGAAGAAGGCGAAGGAGTTAGAGAAAAAGATCCGGAAAGATTCGTTTACCCTGGAGGATTTCCGCGACCAGATCCAACAGGTTCGAAAGATGGGATCGCTGGAATCGATCTTGGGGATGATCCCGGGACTTCCAAAAAAGATGAAGGGGATAGGAGGCCTCGATTTCGACGAGAAGGAATTGGTGAAGGTGGAGGCCATCGTCGATTCCATGACGCCCAGAGAGAGGGCCAATTATCAGATCGTCAACGGAAGTCGGAGACTAAGAATTGCTCGAGGAAGCGGAACGAGTGTTCAAGATGTCAACCGGCTGCTTAAACAGTATGCGCAAGCCCGAAAGATGATGAAGCAATTTACGAAAATGGGAGAAAAAGGATTCGGAAGAGGCGGAGCGCCGTTTTTCTCCTAACAGCATAGCGCTTGGTGCATAGAGCATAGCGTTTTCGATTCCGTTTTAAGTAAGATTTTCGCTATGTGCTTTGCTCTGTGCTCTCCGCGATTCTTTGACAGAAGGAGGTGGTAGAAAACGATATGCCTGCATCGATGAGATTAATGAGGTTTGGTGGCAAGAAGAGCCCCTATTACCGGATTGTCGTTTCGGATCTGCGATTTTCGAGAGCCGGCAAGTTCATTGACCAGGTAGGAACCTATGATCCCAAGAAAAATCCGGCGGAGGTTCGGTTCAAGGAAGAAAAGGCGCTTCAGTGGCTGAGAAAGGGAACTCAGCCTACCCCGACCGTTCGTCAGTTGCTCATACGAACCGGAATTTCAAAGAAGTTGGCGGAAGGGAAGACTGAATGAGCTGCCCTTTTTCAAACCGTTGCTGATGACGAATTCTTCAAGGAGCGGTCTGGAAAGTGGAGGTGGGGTTATGAATGCAAAAGAGCTCGTTGAGTACATCGCCAAGGCGTTGGTTGATTATCCAGATCAAGTCAAGGTCTCCGAAATCAAAGGTGAAAAAACCTCCGTCATTGAGCTCTCCGTGGCTAAAGAAGATTTGGGGAAGGTGATCGGGAAACAGGGAAGGACGGCCAGGGCCATTCGGGTCATCTTGGGAGCTGTCTCGGCGAATTTGGGGAAACATTCCGTGTTAGAGATCATCGAATAATAGTCTATGGAGAAGAATCTTTTCCCCATCGGCAGGGTGGTCAAGCCCCACGGGATCAAGGGGAAAGTGAAGGTGGAGTATTTCGGGGAAAACCTCAGCCGGCTCTCTTTGTATCGTGAAATCTTCATCAAGGATGATAAGGATAAACCCGAGGCGTACGAAGTCTTGGAGACAATCCCTCAACCGCCACGCCTCATCCTCCGTTTAAAGGGAATCGAAAGGATCGAAGAGGCAGAGCCTCTAATCGGGAAGGAGATTCTCATTGAGAGAAAATCACTTCTTAAATTGGAAGAGGGAGAGTACTATTGGGTAGATCTCTTGGGAATGGAGGTCGAAACGGAGGGAGGAAAGAGAATCGGAAAGATCAGGGAGATCTTTCCGACGGGAGCCAATGACGTCTACGTTGTCGAGGGAGAGAGAAGAGAAATCTTACTGCCGGCCACAGATGAGGTGATCCGGAGTATAGACCTTAAAAGAGGAGTGATGAAGGTTGCCCGAATGGAGGGGTTGTGGGAGGATGAAGATGAGGTTTGACATTCTTACCCTCTTTCCCGGTATGTTCTCTTCTCCACTGCAAGAAAGCATTTTAGGCAAAGCCATTGAGAAGGGGCTCCTCCAGATCAATACTGTTAACATCCGGGATTACAGCTTGGATAAACATCAAGTGGTGGACGATACCCCTTATGGAGGAGGACAGGGCATGGTGATGAAAGTGGAGCCCATTGCCCGAGCCATCGAATCAGCGAAGTCTCAAAATCCGTCTGCTCGGACAGTTTATTTGACTCCCCAGGGGAAACCCCTGAACCAGGATTTGGCCCGCAGGCTTTCCACCCAACTCCATCTGATCCTTCTCTGTGGCCGATATGAAGGAGTGGACGAGAGGGTAAGAGAGCTCTTTATCGATGAAGAGATTTCGATCGGGACTACGTCGTGACAGGGGGGGAATTGGCGGCCATGGTTCTCATCGATGCTGTCTCAAGGTTCATTCCCGGAGTTCTAGGGTCTGATCGCTCAGCTGAGGAGGATTCCTTCTTCAACTCTCTCTTGGAATATCCTCAGTACACGCGGCCTTCCGATTTCAGAGGGAGTTGCGTTCCGGAGGTCCTCCTTTCTGGAAATCATTCAGCCATTTCTCAGTGGAGGAGAAAAGAAGCACTGAGGCGGACGTCGTTGAGGCGGCCGGATTTGTTGACTAAGGCCGATCTCTCCGAAGAGGATCGGAAACTCCTGGAAGAGATTCACCAAGCGAATTCACTTGATCATCGAGAATGATGCTCGTAGGACTGTCATTCCCGCGAAAGCGGGAATCCAGGTTGAAAAGACTGGATTCCGGATCAAGTCCAGAATGACAATATTGTAAAGTCATGGTTGAGACAGTTTACTAGACGAACGAAAGTCAAAATTCTCTAAGAGCTCGTTTAGATCATTTGGGATTGGGGTTTGGAATTTATTTGGGATTTGTGATTTGGAATTTGATATTTGGATTGAATGAAAATCCTTGGCCGAAGATATATTGGAGAGGGAATGAATGTTGGAATGGGGTCTAATCTTTATTTAGGACTGGTCCACCATCCCATTTATGATAAGAGAAGAGAAGTGGTGGCCACAGCCATTACTAATTTTGATATTCACGACATTGCTCGTTGTGCAAAGACCTTCGGCGTGGAAGGTTTTTTCATTATCACTCCTCTGGAAAGTCAGGTTCAGTTAGCAGAGAGGATCCTTCGCCATTGGGTGGAGGGCGCTGGTTCGATTTACAATCCGACGAGGAAGGAATCTCTTTCTCTCGTCCGGGTCTCACGGAGCATTGACGAAGCGGACAGAGAGATTTCCAATCTTTGGCAGGCGAAAGCCAAGAGAATAGCGACAGGGGCCTCCTCCCATCCAAAGAGTATTGATTTTGGATTCTTAAAGAAGTCGTTGAAAAATGAAAACACCCCTTTCTTGATTCTTTTTGGGACCGGATGGGGTTTAACTCAGGAAGTGAAGGACAGTTCTGATTATGTCCTGGCGCCGATCGAGGGGAAAGGATATAATCACCTTTCGGTTCGCTCAGCAGTGGCGATCATTTTAGATCGACTATTAGGAGAAAGAATTGGCTGAATTAAGTGAAAGGATTCAAGGAGTCAAGGGGTCGAGGGTTCTAGCGAACATTCAGAAGGTAAACACTTGAACCCATGAAACCCTGCCTACCGGCAGGCAGGATCGAATCCTGGAACCCCTATTTGGAAAAGGAGAATTAAGATGAATCCGATGGAATTGGTCGAAAGAGAACAGCTGAGGACGGATCTCCCCGATTTCAGGGTGGGAGATACGATAAGGGTCCACGTGAAGATCGTGGAGGGAGAGAAGGAAAGGATTCAACCCTTTGAGGGAGTAGTTATTCGCAGGAAAAGGGGAGGGATTCGATCGACCTTCACCGTGAGGAAGATCTCTTATGGGATCGGCGTTGAGAGGGTTTTCCCCCTCCATTCACCCCGGGTGGACCGGATCGACGTCATCAGCCGAGGAAAGGCGAGACGGGCTAAACTTTTCTATCTTCGAGGCCTGAAAGGAAAGGCTGCGCGTATTCGGAGCGAAAAAAAACAGGTCGCCTAACAACCAGAATGCAGAAGGCAGAATGCAGTAGGCAGTGGAAGACCGAATCTTTAATTTTTTTTTTGCTTACTGCCTGCTACTTTCTGCTTACTTTTATTGTTTATGCTGTTCCCATCCCTTCCAACCCAGCCCATGGATTATTTCGAAAAGATGTACTATCGGCGGGGCTACCAAAAGATTGCCGGGGTGGATGAGGTGGGAAGAGGGCCCTTAGCCGGGCCGGTTGTCGCCGCCGCTGTTGTCCTACCCAGAGACGGTATCCAAGAGAAGCTTTTTGATTCAAAGCAAATTTCCTCGAAAAAGAGAGAGCATCTTTATGAGATGATCCTTTCGGAAGCCCAAGGGGTAGGAATTGGAATGATTGGGCAGGAAGAGATCGATCGCATCAATATTCTCCAGGCCACGCTAAAAGCCATGGCCCTGGCCATTGAAAACCTTTTTCCGCCTCCAGATTTTATTCTTATCGATGGGCTTCAAGGTATCACACTCCCTATTCCTCAGAAACCCATCCGAAAGGGCGACCAACTCTGTAACTCCATTGCGGCAGCTTCCATTATAGCCAAGGTGACCCGGGACCGAATGATGCTGGAATGCCATCAGAAATATCCTCAATATAATTTTGCCAGACACAAAGGTTATGGGACAACAGAACACCGGAGGGCGATTGAAGAATTCGGCATCTGCGAACTCCACCGCAAGTCCTTTCGAGGAGTAAGGGAATACCTTTGATGGGGAGATGGGGGGATAGGGAGACACGGAGAATGGGAGGATCTGTCACGGACAAGGATCACGGACATGAGCCACGAAGAGAAAAGAAAGACCTTGGGAAAAAGGGTGAGGAGAAGGCCCTTCGATTTTTGAATAAGAAAGGGTATCGGATTATTGAAACAAATTATGTCTGCAAAATGGGGGAGATGGACCTGATTGCCAAGGAGAAAGACACCCTGGTCTTCATCGAAGTGAAGACCAGGACCTCCACGATGTTTGGCCCTCCTCAGTTAGCCGTCAACTCCTGGAAACAAAGGCAACTTTCCAAAGTAGCCCTCAATTTCTTAAAAGAGAAAAAGCTCGAAGACGTAAAGGCAAGGTTTGATGTGGTGGCTATTCTCCTTGGGCAAAAGGGAGAAGAGATCGAACTGATCAAAAATGCCTTCGATTTAAATTGGCCATAGGCGTTCATATCCCCTCTCCCCTTTGAGACTGTATCGCAAGGGGAGAAAAGTGAAAAATGTCATGCTCTCATGCTTGGGAAAGCTCAAGTGACCTCTTAAATTAGCGTCAAAACCGCGAAGCCGACTTTTTCTGTAGGTTCGCTCGGCATTACTGTCAGAATTAGGGTGTAATAAAAAATGAAAATCGAATGGGACCCGAAGAAGGCCAGGTCAAACCTACGAAAACACAAAGTCTCGTTCGAGGAAGCAGCAACAGCCATGAGTGATCCCATGGCGGCAACAGGTGCTAATCCAAATCATTCAATTACCGAAGATCGATATGTCACCTTCGGAGTCTCGGACCGAGGTCGGTTGCTGGTGGTGGCTCATACTGAGGAAGAGGAAACGATTCGAATCATAAGTGCTCGTTTAGCGAGCTTACCCCGAGCTTTAGGCCTATTCTGACTTTTCAAACCCAACCCAGTGCCTTCGTCAATAAAAAAGCCCTCACCCCTTTTTGAGGTGAGGGCTTTTGATTTGTGTACCCATCAACGATTATTTATGTTGGTGAGCGATTTTCGTCTCCATCGTTGGCAGTTTTTCAGCAGCTTCCTCCAGCGGTATTCTCATCTTGTAGAATGAACGCCACACGAAGATGAGCCCGACAATGAAGACCGGGAGAGCGATGAAGGGAGCATAGTTCGTGGAATTGGTTTCCTTTGCGTGTACTGTCATCTCGATTGCAATTTCGGTCGCAAGCAGACCGAACAGAGTGGAGAACTTGATAATGGGGTTCATGGATACGGATGAGGTATCTTTGAAAGGGTCGCCCACCGTGTCACCGATGACCGTTGCGGCGTGGAGCGCCGAACCCTTCTCCTTTAGGTCGACTTCAACGATCTTCTTCGCGTTGTCCCATGCGCCGCCTGTGTTTGCCATGTAGATGGCCTGGAAGAGGCCAAAGCAGGCGATGGAAATTAGATAGGCCACGAAGAAATTCGGGTTCAGTAAAGCGAAGGCGAGCGTCATTAACAGGATGGCGATAAAGATGTTCCACATCCCCTTCTGCGCATACTGCGTGCAGATCCTCACAACCGTTTTGGAATCCTCGATATCGGCTTCGGTCTTGTCCAGGTTCATGTTCTTTTTAATGAACTCAACAGCCCGGTACGCACCGGTGGTCACCGCCTGCATAGAGGCGCCGGCGAACCAGAAGATCACCGCGCCGCCGCAGATCAGGCCGAGAATGATCGGCGCGTCGGTCAGCTGCACATGGAGCATGTTCTTGCTCTGGAGCAGCAGGATGATCGAGAAGATCATCGTCGTCGCACCGCACACTGCGGTGCCGATGAGCACCGGTTTGGCCGTCGCCTTGAAGGTGTTTCCGGCTCCGTCGTTGGATTCGAGGTAAAACTTACCCATTTCGAAATCAGGTTCGAACCCGAAATCCTTCTTGATCTCTTGCTTGATCCCGGGGATATTTTCGGTCTGCGCAAGCTCGAAGATGGACTGGGCGTTGTCCGTGACAGGACCGTAACTGTCAACAGCGATGTTGACCGGGCCCATGCAGAGGAATCCGTAAGCAACCAGACCGAAGGCGAAAATTGATGGATAGTTAATGACCTCAGCTGGTATGAAAAGGCTTACGAAATACGCGATGCCCAGGAGGAAGGCAATCAGCAAGCCCATGTAGTAAGCGCTGTAATTACCGGAAACGATACCGGACAGCACGGTAAGTGAAGCGCCTCCCTCGCGCGACGCGGTCACAATCTCATTCACGTGCTTCGATTTTGAGCTGGTAAATATTTTTGTAAACTCGGGGATGAGAACCGCCGCCATCGTACCGCAGCCGATGATCATGGCCAGTTGCCACCAGACATGGGGCATCGGGGTAAGGGTGCCGTCTTTCAAAACCCGGAGGTCGCTGATCAGGAGGTAGCTCATCACAAACGAGGTGCTGATGCATAGGGTAGCAGCGATCCAGATCAGTCTCATGAGGGGCTCTTCGAAATCGATCTCTTTCTTCCCGCTATATTTTACGGAAGAAATGGCCTGATTGACAAAATAGGAAAGCCCGGAGCAGAAGTCCATCAGGAAACGCATCGTAAAAATCCAGACGATCAGCTTACCCTGGATGGCTTCTTTAGTCGCACTGTCAGGGCTCACAACGGCAAGCGTGATAAAAGCGATGAGCGCAACACCAGTAACGCCATACGTTTCGAAACCGTCTGCCGTGGGGCCCACGCTGTCGCCCGCGTTGTCACCGGTACAGTCAGCGATGACGCCGGGGTTTCGCGGATCGTCCTCCTTTACCTTGAAAACAATCTTCATGAGGTCGGAGCCGATGTCGGCGATCTTCGTGAAGATACCGCCGGCGATACGGAGTGCCGACGCGCCCAAAGATTCACCAATGGCGAATCCGAGGAAACAGTAACCGACGATGTTGCGGGGGACGAAGAGCAGGATGATTACCATCATCACCAGTTCAAGGGAAATGAGGAAGAGTCCTACGCTCATACCCGAACGGAGAGGAATGTTCACCACGTCCCAAGGCTTTCCCGCGAGCGACGCGAAGGCGGTGCGGGCGTTGGCATAAGTGTTGATTCGGATGCCGTACCAGGCCACGGCGTAAGAACCGCCCATACCCACTACCGAGAAGAGCAGGACCAGAAGCAGAGTGGGGACTCCCTCGCCTTTTAAGGCGAGGAAGTAGAAAGCCATACAAATAGCGATGAAGATGAACAGCATGGCAAGAAATTTGCCCTGCTGAATCAGATAGGTGCGGCAGGTCTGAAAGATGGTTTCAGAAACCTTGAGCATCGATTCATGGGCTCTCAACTTCTTGACCTGGTGACGCAAAAATAAACTAATCCCCAGCGTGCCGGCGATGACACATGCGCCGTAGAACAGAAGATACCAGGGTCTTATCCCACCCAACAGCGTATAGGGAGCACCCTTATGCAAGTCGGGTATCGCGAGATCCGCCTCGCTGGCGAGCGCCGCCAGTGGAATGAACAGGTATGCAACGACCATCAATAACATTAACTTCGGCCATACATTTCTCATCCTCATAATGCCCTCTCCTCTTTATGCCACCCGCAAAATTTATTAGATATGATAACTCTCGTGGGAAAGAGTTGCCAAAATTTTCGGGTAGAATATAAAGCAAAGAATTTCAGAAGTCAAGAAATTTTTCACAAAGTTTTCACGGAGTTAATTCGCTTCCGATGTCGTGTAGAATACATCGATAATCTAATAAAATTATAATAAAATTCCGAGGTGAGCGAGGCTCAGCCTGTCATCCATAGACACGCAGTTCGAGAGATAGGCTCGGGCTCCCCTCCCTGAATCGAGAGCCGACGGTTTTTTCACAGAGACCGATTGACATATTACAATTTCTTCGTAATAATGATTTTAGAAAGTTAGCTAGGGGAGCTCATTGGGCTGAGAGTCCTTGTCCCGCCCGGGCGGGATAGGGAGACCCTCCGAACCTGTTTGGGTAATTCCAGCGAAGGGAAGCGGGAAACGGAAAGAAAGCCGTAATACCTCCATTGGGATTACGGCTTTCTTTATTTTGTATTTACATTGGTCAGGGTAGCGATTATGAAGCGAGTATTGACCATTGCCGGATCGGATTCCGGGGGCGGAGCAGGAATTCAGGCGGATTTGAAAATCATCACCTTGCTGGGTGGCTACGGGATGACCGTGATTACTGCCCTCACAGCTCAAAACACGGTTGGAGTTCAAGGCATCCATGAGATTCCTGCCCGGTTTGTCGAAAAGCAGATCGATTCCGTTCTCTCCGACATTGGTGCTGACGCGATCAAGACAGGGATGCTGGTCAACCGAGAAATTATCGAGGTGGTGTCCAAGAAGATTAGACAGTACAAAGTGAAGAAGGTGGTGGTGGATCCGGTGATGGTCTCAAAGAGCGGGAGCTCCCTCCTTCGAAAGGATGCCCAGGATGCTCTCGTCCAAAAATTGATTCCTCTCGCATGGGTGATTACGCCGAATCTCGCGGAGGCATCGGTTCTCGCTGGATTTAAAGTAAACTCCCTCGAGGGAATGAAGGAAGCCGCCCGTCTGGTTCACAAACTGGGGGCAAAACATGTGGTCGTGAAGGGAGGTCACCTGAAAGGAATGCCGGTTGACCTCCTTTATGACGGAAGAAATTTTGGTGAGGTGAAAGGACCAAGGGTTGAGTCAAAGAACACCCATGGTACGGGTTGCACCTTTGCCTCGGCGGTCGCAACGCTTCTGGCGAGAGGGGATACGGTTGAGGAAGCAGTGAGAAAGGCGAAGGCTTTTATTGCCATGGCGATCCAATCCGGCCTCAGTCTCGGAAAAGGAACAGGTCCTGTCAATCCTTCTGCTTACTGCATACTTTAGTCGAGAGGTGATACCATGACTCAAAGGACAAAAGCCCAGAAGGGCATTGTCACAAAAGAAATGAAGAGGGTCGCCAGGGAAGAGGGGATTTCTCCGGAAAGGCTCCGGGAAAAGATTGCTTCTGGCCGGGTGGTTATCCCGGCCAACCGAAATCATCGAGGGGTGAGGCCCGTAGGGATTGGAGAAGGGCTACGGATCAAGGTGAATACGAACCTCGGAACTTCTTCCGACCATGTCGATTTGGAAGAGGAGTTGAAGAAACTTGAGGTCTCGATTCAGGCGGGCACCGATGCCGTCATGGACCTGAGCACAGGGGGAGACATCGATGGCATCCGTAGAGAGATCATTCGTCATTCCCCTATTCCTGTGGGGACGGTCCCTATTTACGAAGCCGCTATTGAGGCGGCTAAGAAGAGGAAGGCCCTTGCCAAAATGAGGGTTGAAGATCTCTTGGAAGTCATTGAACGCCAGGCAGAAGAAGGCGTCGACTTTATAACGGTCCATTGCGGGGTCACTCGAAATACTGTGGAGAGGCTAAAGAGGACCCGCCGGCTCTTGGGAGTGGTCAGCCGCGGTGGCTCTTTCCTCATCGAATGGATGATTTACAATGGCAAGGAAAATCCGCTCTACGAATATTATGACCGACTCTTAGAAATAGCAAAAAAGCATGATGTGACGTTGAGCTTAGGAGACGGGTTAAGGCCCGGCTGCCTGGCAGATGCCACAGACCGTCCCCAGGTGCAGGAGACGATTCTTCTCGGAGAATTGACGGAAAGAGCATGGGCAGAGGGGGTTCAGGTGATGATCGAAGGACCCGGCCATGTTCCGCTTGATCAGATTGAAGCCAATGTCCTTCTGGAAAAGAGGTTATGCAAAGGAGCTCCGTTTTACGTACTCGGACCGTTGGTAACGGATGTTTCTCCAGGATATGACCACATCACATGCGCCATCGGTGGCGCCATTGCGGGTAAAGCGGGAGCAGATTTCCTATGTTATGTGACGCCTTCGGAGCATCTCAAGCTGCCCTCTATCGAAGATGTCAGGGAAGGGGTGATTGCCACCAGGATTGCCGGTCACGCTGCCGATATTGCACGAGGAAATAAGGTAGCGCTTCAAAGGGATATCGAGATGTCAAAGGCCCGAATGGCTTTCGACTGGGAGAAACAAATAGAACTTTCGCTTGACCCGGACAAGGCAAAGCGCTATCATGAGCAAGGGAAATCCGGGGAAAAAGATGTGTGCACCATGTGTGGAGAGTTTTGTGCTATCAAAAGGCTGAAGGACTTTTTTAACAAAGCTTGATTGGGCGTTGTGCCCCGAACCATGTGAGATTCGGGGCTGCCACACACCTTGCGTGGTGCATGGCGGATCGAAGAATGCGAAATCTGAAATCGTTAATCCAAATCGAAAGAAGGAGGGAAAGCTATGGCTAAGAAGATTAAAAAGGTCAAAGCTAAGGTCAGGGAGGTCAAAACCAAACCCAAAAAGGTGATAAGAGCAGGAGGTGCGAAAAAACCCAAAAAGAATGAGGCGGCCCTGCTAAAGCAACAGTTGGCAAAAGTAAGAAGGGAATCGAATGCGAAGGAAGTTGAAATAAATCGGTTGAGGGAAGAAGTTGAATACAAGAATAGACAATTAGCCTCTAAAGATATCGATATGGAGAGTTATAAGAGAGTCACCGAAGAGAAGATTTTTCAGCTTGAGGCAAAGGTGAAGGAGTTGGAAGGGAAAATCGGGGGCCCCTCCTTCACTTCGTAAGTGCATGATTCGTAGTTCCCCGCCCTTCCCTCTCCTTTCGAGAGGGAGGGGTAGGGGTGTATATTCCAAACCGTGATCGATAATTTGAAACCCTGCTGCCCGAAGCCGGAAAGTTCTATTCATTGGTCATGAGGATATGGTATAAGATTGTTGAGAAGAATGCCGGGCCCAGCGGAGGGGAAGCCTATGGGTTCTCAACGCGTGTACTACTTAGACGCGTCGGTGTTACTTAAGCTCGCAGTAAAAGAGGGCGGTTGCGAGGCGATTGAAAAGTATATGGCGGCGGAACCCACATCGGCGTTCTACGCCACTTCAGTCTGTTTTGCGGAGGCTCTTGGGGCGCTGAAGTCAAGATATTCACATAAAGGAATTGATCAAGAGACATACGTCAGGGCGGGCGATATCTTACGGGGCTACATAGGCGATCGCATCGAGCTCGCAGATATGGACATCTCGGATAGCGAGGTGTTTTGGGAAGTCGAGAAAACGGCAAAACGCTGCGGCCTGGACATCGTCGATGCTTACCAGATCGTCACAATTAAGAAAGATTATTTTGTAAGGTTTCCAGAGGCCCAGCCGGTCCTGGTAACGGCGGATTCGGGGCTGGGGGAGGCTGCCCGCGCAGAAGGTCTCAGAGTGTGGAATTGTCTGAAGGAGCAGACGCCGTAGTGCATCGTAGGTTTAATACCCTAACTCATCAAGTTAACTTCCCTAGTGCTCGCTATTCTCCACTGATTGTCCCAGAACCTCCTTCACTTTTTTTGTCAGGGCATCCACTGTAAAGGGCTTCTGAATGTAATTGACTCCTTCCGGCAAAACACCTTGCAGAACAGTCGCATTGTCCGTATAGCCGGATATATAGAGCACCTTCATCCCTGTGCGGATGGGTTCTATACTACTCCAAATCGGTGTGAAATTATTTTTCGGCTTTGCGGATATCTGGAAATTCGTATGACTTATTCGGAGGATTCACCGAGGTAGGCTTCGCGTACCATTTCGTTCTGGCGCAAATTCTCCGTGGTATCGGCCATCACAACCCTACCCGATTGAAGGACGTAGCCTCGACCCGCAATTTGAAGGGCCATACGAGCATTCTGTTCTACCAAGAGAATGGTCGTGCCCTCTGCGAAAAGCTGTCGGATGATTTCAAAGATGCCGTCGACCAGCACAGGCGCCAACCCCATGGAGGGCTCATCCATTAAAAGGATGCGCGGGTTGGCCATCAGTGCCCGGCCCGTCGCAAGCATCTGCTGTTCTCCGCCGCTGAGCGTCCCCGCCACCTGTTTGCAGCGTTCCTTCAATCTTGGGAAGAGGTTAAAGACTCGCTCCAGATTTTCTTTGACGCGCTTTTGATCAGAAATAGCAAAAGCGCCCATCTCAAGATTCTCGGTAACTGTGAGGTGGCCAAAGACGCGGCGTCCCTCAGGAACCTGCACCACTCCTTTAGCCACAATCTCATGGGGAGGATATTGGGCGAGATCTTGGTCATTGAGGCGGATCGAGCCATGGCGTGGGCGTAACAACCCACTCGTAGTCTTGAGCAGAGTGCTTTTGCCTGCCCCGTTGGCGCCGATCAGGGTGACGATCTCTCCCTGATCAACGCTCAGGGAGACACCTTTGAGGGCATGAATCTGTCCATAATAAGTATGCACATTTTCGATTTCGAGCAGAGACATAAGAAAATAGTCTTGTCGTCCTGTAGTCGTATAGTCCCGTAGTCACATAGTCAGACAGTCACATAGTCAAAGACCAAAAAACACCAAAAAACCAAAATTAACCAATACAAAACTTTAAAGTTATAAGACGAAGCGACTACGCGACCATACGACTACTGGACCACTTTTTATTTCGATGTAAGTATGCAATCAGTCCATTGATCAAACGTTTCGTTTCGGTTGCTTTTGCGTAAGCCTTTCCCAACTGATTCTCTGAAATGTACCTACGGTCGACGGCCAAGTACAACTCTGATTGCACCTCACTTGATGAGCGGCGAGAGATTTTCAAAAAACGGACGAATTGTGCATCCGAACCTGAGTCAAAACCCTCCGCAATGTTATGCATTACCGATCCTGCGGCATCCCGCATTTGATCCCGTAGCTGGAAATCGTTCGCAAAGCTCCTTTGATTTGTAAGATCGTAAACGAAGTTAGCCAATTCCCTCGCCTTCTTTCAGCCATCTAAGTCTTCAAACTTTTCAATCTTCATTTTTTGCTGTTGGTCAAGTGGTCATACAATCTAGTCAGGTCACCTTTTCGTCTTGTTGGTTTTTCATGACTATTTGACTACGACACTATAAGACGACGCGACTACTTGACTGCCTCTTCCGAGATAGGCTTCGATCACTTTTGGGTCCTTCTGAATGTCGGCCGGGGTGCCCTCTGCGATTTTTTCTCCATAATCCAGCACGGTGACAGTCTCGGAGATGCCCATCACAACCTTCATCTGGTGTTCGATGAGAAGGATGGTGATCCCCAACGCATCCCGGAGGTGCCGAATAAAATCCATCATATCTTGCGTTTCTCGTGGGTTCATGCCCGCTGTGGGCTCGTCAAGGAGCAGGAGTTTGGGGCGAACGGCTAAGGCACGAGCCATTTCCAACCGACGCTGGTCGCCGTAGGGAAGATTTTTCGCCAAGAAATCGCCCTTCCCGGTAAGGTTGACGAACTTGAGAATACGCCTTGCCTCTTCTGCGGCCTCTTCTTCCTCCTGCTGAGTAGAAGGTAATCCGACCACAATGGCGAAGAGCCCTGCTTTCAAGTGTCCGTGGAGGCCCACCAGAATATTCTCCATGGCTGTGAGATTTGGGAAGAGGCGAATATTTTGATAGGAGCGGGAGATCCCCAATCGGGCGATTCGATCGGGCAACAAGCCAACCAGCGAACGGTTGTTGAAGAGAATGTCCCCGGCGTCGGGTCGATAAAAACCAGTGATGCAGTTGAAAAAGGTCGTCTTGCCAGCGCCGTTGGGGCCGATGATACTGTGAATACTGCGCTCTTTGATTTCGACGTCCAAATCACATACGGCCACCAACCCGCCAAAGCGTTTTGCAACTTTTTTTGTAGAAAGAATGGTCATAAAACGTTTCTACTTAATTTGTTTCGAGTCTGAGAGCGGTTGCGGTCCTGTTGCGGCCGATTCTCCTCCGTGCAATTCGCGACGGCGCAACGTTTCCGGCCAAAGGCCTTCGGGCCGAAGAATCATCATGGCGACAAGAGCAGCGCCATAAACCAGAAGTCGGTACTCGGCAAACTCCCGCAACAACTCAGGAAGGCCGACCAGTGCAATCGCTCCTACGAGCACGCCTGGGATACTTCCCATCCCTCCGACAATGATCAAGCAGAGGATGTTGATAGAAATCATCACGTTAAAACTGTGGGGATAAACCGATCCAAGTTTGCTGGCAAAGATGGCACCGCTCAAAGCTGAAAAGCCAGCGCCCGTGGCGAAGGCGAGTAACTTTGTTGAAACAAGATTGATTCCAATCGCCTGAGCCACGTCTTCGTCTTCACGGACTGCCATCCATGCACGTCCCAACCTGGAATCTCTTAAACGCCAAGAGATAAAAGCAACGAGCAAGCAACCAGCGAGAATCAGATAATAGATCTGTTGAGGCGTCGCAAATTCAATACTGCCGATATGTGCCTTTGGAATTTTGCCGATGCCTTGTGCCCCACCCAGCCAGGGGCGTAGAAAATCGGATAGGACCAGGATGCGGATGATTTCACCAAAGCCCAGGGTTGCAATCGCAAGATAATCGCCACGCATCTTGAGAACAGGAATGCCCAGGAGGACCCCTGAGATCACTCCCATTAAGATCGCGAAGGGCAGAGCCTGCCAAAAGGACAGATGGAAGAAACCCAACTCGGATGAGGTTAGTACAGCAACAGTATAGGCACCAATGGCGAAGAAGGCTACGTAACCAAGATCCAAGAGGCCCGCAAATCCAACGACGATATTGAGTCCCAGACCTAAGAGGACATACAAGCCCACAATCGTCAGTACTTCGCTGAGGAAGAGACCGAGAATCCGTGGCAACATCAGTAGGAAGACGAAGAGAAGGAGAAGGCTCGATATCCTGAGCGTACGTTGGCTCGTAGGAGATAGATGTTTCAAGGGAGCCCGAAACGAATTTCCTTTCTTAGACCAGAGGGCGGACAAGACAACCATCAGAACAAACAATCCTGCGGCGCCGTGGAACGTCAGTCCATCGGCGGTGAAGAGCCACTCGTTCATGACACCGAGGGGTCCCCAGAGGGCAAAGGTGGTACGCAGCAGGTCCTGGAGAATACCGGCTCCGACAACACTTCCGAACGAGAGAATGAAAACCCGACGAAGGAGGCTTGGTGCGAGGTAGAGGAGACCTGCGAAAAGACCGCTGATGGCCCCACCGCCGACGAGTAGAGGAACGCCGGCTTTGACTCCATAATCAAAAGTGAGCAACTTGTACAGGAGAGGTGATGCATTGATAAAGACTCTCCGTAAATTTATCAAACCTCCCACAAAGACCAGTAGAGCAAGGATGCCTCCTATGATCAACCCTGATATGAGACTATTTATGAGAACCCACAAAGGCTCCGTCCCCGGTGTACGTTTTGCGACGAGGTAGGCCATAAATAGAATGACCAGAAGTAACAGGGTATGACCCATTGAGATGACATGGCTGATAATATCGCGTTGGCTAAAAGCCTCGATCATTCCGATGAGTGATAACAGGACTTCTACGACACCCCCAATCAGTCCAATTTTAATTGCCTGTTTCATCTTAGTCTCATAGGCTTGTCGTCTCATAGTCCTGTAGTCCTATTCACGTGGTCGGTTATCATTTAATTTACTGCATGACTATATGACTGCCTGACTATAAATAATTCTTAGTCTTATGGTCGCATCGTCTCATAGTCTTGTAGTCGTAGACTCCGAAAGTGAAGTTTTCTCATTTTTAATTTTGACTACCAACCCATATGACTATGTGACTACATAACTATAGGGCTACCTGACTAACTATGCTTTTTTGACTGTCAGACGCTCTCCCAAAATGCCAGTGGGCCGAAAGATCAGCACGAGGACGAGCATAATAAAAGCAATGGCATCTTTCAGTTGGTAGGGCGCAACAATTCCCAGGCCATCCAGGACCAGGCTGGGTCCCACGGATTCAACAAGGCCGAGAAAAATGCCACCCAACATGGCTCCTGGAATATTCCCGATACCTCCCAATACCGCTGCCGTAAAGGCCTTAATCCCCGGAATAAAACCCATGAAAAAGTGGACCTGTTTGAACATCACCGCATACAAAACCCCTGCTGCTCCGGCGGCCATTCCTCCGATGACAAATGTCGTCACAATCATTCTGTCCACGTTGATTCCCATCAAGGAAGAGATCTCCTTGTCCTCAGAGACGGCCCGGATTGCTTTTCCAATACGGGCGCGCTGCATAAAGGAATAGAGAACAGCCATCAGCAGAGCTGCCGCGACGATCACCACTGCCTGAAACCTTAGAATCCGGAATTCTCCGAGCATCCATTGACCTTCAAGGATCTTCACCACTGGATAAGCCTGGAATCCGGAGCCATAGAGCCCCCGAAACGTATATTGTAGGAAGAAGGAAGCTCCGATGGCAGTGATGAGGGGAACGAGACGGGGTGCCGTTCGCAAGGGGCGATAAGCAATCCGCTCCAGAAGAACTGCGATGAAGGTGGAAGTCGCCATGGAGACGAGGAAGATAACGACTAAACTGATGATCGGGTGACTATCCAGAAAACCGGACGAGTAAAAGGCCGCCGCCACGTAATAGGCCGTGTAAGGGCCGCTCATAAAAACCTCACTATGAGCGAAGTTGATCATCCGGAGGATCCCATAAACCATGGTGTAACCCATCGCGATGAGAGCATAGATACTTCCTTGGGCAAGGCCGAAAATGATAAAGTCAAACCAGTGATAAGCCGAGTATTTGCCTTCGGATAAAGTTGCTATGGAACCCCAAAAGACCAACGTTAAAATCGCTGCTCCGATGAACCACATGACAACACCGGTGGGAGTTATCCTTTCTCTCCAGCGTCTTAACATACGGATTTCCGTCCTTTGAGGTCGGTTAGCCAATCGAATTTTGTTCTTGCCTCGTTTCTTCTCTGGGTTGGATTTAATAAGGCTTCCAGAAGGGTTTATCCGGAAGTACCAGGTTTTTGATATTCTCGGCACTCGTTTTATAGATGGCGATTCTTGGGTCTGCGCAGTCGCCATATTTGTCGCAGGTAAGGTTTCCCGTCAAACCTTTAAAGTTCTTCGTGGCATAAAGGGCATCCGTTAATGCCTTTCGGCCAATGTTAAGGCTTCCGTCTGGCCCTTTCTTGGCCACCTTCTCAATGGCCGAAAAAATCATCATCGCCGCATCATAGGCGTGGGCATGGTAGGGAGCGATAGGCTTTTCACCGTATCTCTTCTGATGTTTCTCAAGGAAAATCTTGTAGCCTTCGCCAAAGCCTGAGAAATCAGGGCTGGAATGATACATACCGATCGCAGCCTCTCCTGCCGCCTTGTAAAAGTCTGGTGAGAATATCCCATCCGCACCCATCAGAGCCACTTTCTCCAACCCCTTCACCTCTTTCACTTGGCGTGTGATGTGGCCACCCGCCGCGATGAAAACAGGGTAATAAATGAGTTCCGGCTTCCCTGTGGCGATCTTGGTTAATACAGGCCTCATGTCGGTGTCCGTTGGGGAAACCGCTTCTTGAGAAGTGATGATGCCACCCAGTTTCTTGAAAGTTTCAGCAAAGACACCCTGAAGCTGCTCGGCATAAGGGCTTCCGTCGTGAATCGTGGCTGCTCTTTTAATTTTCAACCGTTTGAAGGCAAATTGAGCGGCGACGGCACCTTGAACTTTATCGTTGTGAGCGGTACGGAGATAACCGTGATACTCCGGTCCGCGTTTCGGGTCTGTCAGAAATGGCCCGGTCGTTGAGGGCGAGACCGTTGGGATGCCAGCCTTCCACAGAATAGGCACGCCAGGCCGAGCTTCGCTCGAGCAGGTTGGGCCGATCGCCGCTATGATCGTCGGGTCAGAGGCGAGTTTGGTCGCAGCCGCCTGTCCTCCCTCCGCATTACAGCCGGTATCCTGAACACTTAGCTTGATGGGGAACCCGAGAATTTTGCGGCCTTTGTCTTCGATGGCTATTTCGGCGCCACGCCTGGTATCTGTTCCCAGGGAGGCGTCTGGTCCTGCCACCGCCATCCAAGCAGCAATGTGGATGGGTTCGCCAGGCTTGATCTTGACTACGCCAATCGGATCTTCATATTTGAATTCTACTTTTCCCTTCTGGGCCCACGTCGTTGATCCTGGCGTAACCATAAAAGCAAACACCGCAATGACGCCGATCAATATAACCGATAGACGTTTCATAATGGCCTCCTTTTCCATCCACTGGAAATTGAAACTTCGGATGAAAGCTTTACCCGATATATTTCTTTACCGCTTGAAGCCCTCTCCAGAGATGGGCTTCTTCGTGAGGTTCGAGGGTATAAAGAGGGCTCAGTTTATAGTGCGAAAGCAGGCTAAAAAATTGGTCAAAATCAAACCCTCCTTCCCCCACCGGAAGATGTTCGTCCATCTCTTTGTGATTGTCGTGGAGGTGAACCTCACCCAAAAATCCTCCTAGGGTCTCTATCCAAACAGGGAGAGGGGTCTTGCTGAAGACGTTGTGGTGGCCCGTGTCGAAACAGAATCGAAAATGGGGCGAGTCGATCTCCTCCAAAAGGTTCTTAATAGGCTCGGGAGTCTCTTCAAAAACATTTTCAACGGCGAGAGTCAACCCCATATCTTCTGCTCTCTTCACCAGAGGTCTCCAAGTTTGGAGACTGCTCTCGAGCCAAAGCTTGATATTTCCGTCGAATTTCCAACTCTCATATCCGGGATGAAAGACGATCATCTTGGGTTTGAAGAAATGTGCCCATTCGATCGTCCTCGAGATTCGGTCACGGGTCACCTCTTTGACCCTTCGGTCCACTCCTCCAGGGCTTAAATCCATGAACGGGCCATGGAAAGTAATCTCCAACTGGTTTTCTTGGAGCGTTCTCGACAGGTGTTGAGCCTCGCTCTCCTGGCAGGTATCCAAATCTTCTGCACTGAAATAGATTTCAGGATGAATTTCGTTCTTGATCGCAAAGTCAATGCGCTGAAGAAGTATGGTATAGGGCACATTAATATGGATAACAGCCATGTTTAAGAACTCCGAATTTTTGAGTCTTCCGAGATTTCCTTTGCCGTTTTGATTTATCAGGCTTCTTTCATTCTGTTTCTTAGCGTAACCGGACAGACCGGATAAAAAGAACAAATCAAGGATCCGAACAAGACAATTTATACCACGCCGCATGACTAAACTCAATTCTTTTCCTGTTCCTTTCCCGTTGCGTTAGGACTGGGTTGTAATCATGATGAAGGGGAGATACGGACGGAATCCCGACCTGGCCGGATCAGGCTCCTCAGCTTCAGAATTCGGTCGTTTAGAGTTATAAGGGCCATTGCAATAAGAAGAAAGATTATGGTATAAATCTCCAAGGAGGGTTTATGTTTAATATCGGATTTCCGGAACTGCTTATCATCGTGGCCATCGCCTTGATTGTCTTCGGTCCTAATAAACTGCCGGAGCTGGCGAGGGCTTTTGGGAAAGCAATGAGGGAGTTTAAGAAGGCGACCGAAGAGGTGAAGGAAAGTTTTGAAGCCGAAACAAAGGATATCGACGAACTGAAGAGCACCTTCAGGGAGGAGAAAGAAAAATTTCTTGCCGGTCTGACAGAGGGCGTTTCTGAGACTGCAGAAGAGACCTCGATTTCTTCCGAGGCCGCCACCGAGAAAATGGCAGAAAGCGAGACTTCTGTCCTCGCAGAGACCCCGGCCCCCGAAGGGGCTTCAACCCGCGGGCAAGAGGTAAAGATCGAAAAAGAAGAAAAGGAGGAACCCGAGAAGGCCAAAGAAGGGATTCCTTCCCATGGATGAGAAGAAACTTCCTTTAACCGCTCACCTGCAGGAACTGAGGAAGCGACTCATTTTTTCATTTATCGCGGTGGGGGTGGGTTTCATCCTCTGTTATGCCTTCGCCGATTCTATCTTCAGCATCCTTGCTGCCCCTCTTACAAACGAATTGATGCCCAAAGGGGGATCTTTGATCTTTACGGGCGTAGCCGAAGCCTTCTTCACGTACATGAAGATGGCGCTCATCGCTGGGATCATCGTAACCTCGCCCTTTATCCTTTACCAAATCTGGGCCTTTGTCGCCCCGGGTCTCTATCAAAAAGAGAAAAAATATGTGATTCCGTTTGTCCTCGGCGGCTCACTCTTTTTTGTTTTAGGGATTCTCTTCGGATATTATGTTGCCATTCCTGTCGGTTTTAAGTTTCTTTTGGGTTATGCCACGGATATCATCAAGCCCATGCCCAGCATGAAAGAATACCTCTCTTTCAGCCTTAAGTTTCTGCTGGCCTGCGGTTTGATTTTTGAGTTTCCCGTGGTCTTAGTCCTTCTATCGATGATCGGAATCATCGATGCAAAGATGTTGGCCCGGCAGAGGAAATATGCAATCCTCCTCATCTTCATCTTTGCGGCGGTGGTTACCCCGTCCCCTGACATGATCTCTCAGGTGCTCATGGCCCTTCCTCTAGTTGGACTCTATGAGTTGAGCATCCTGCTTTCTAAAATTTTTGGGAAAAGACCCACACCGGTTTCTTCTGAAAGTGATAGGAAGAAGGCAGGATCCTCTGCTTCCAATTAATCAACCATGGTCGAGTCCTCTTACAAGATTACCCGATGGCCCGAGAAGGAGAGACCCAGGGAACGGCTTCTTCAACATGGCCCTCAAACCCTCGCCGAAGCAGAACTTTTAGGTATTTTACTTGGGAAAGGGACAAGGAAGAAGACAGCCGTCGATTTAGCGAGGGAACTCTTAGGCCAATACCAATCCCTTCAGAAGCTCTTTTCTCGGTCTCCTTCGGAATTGATGAAGGTCAAGGGAATTGGATCTGCCAAGGCGGCTACGCTCTCTGCTGCTTTTGAGCTGGTACGAAGAATTCAATCCCAGAAAGAGAGCTTCAAAGTCTCTTTCAAGCGATCCGCGGATGTGGCGGGCCACTATACGCCGTTGATGAGAGATCTCAGGAAAGAGGTCTTCAAAGTCATTCTACTCAATCGAGCGAATCGGTTGATCAAAGACGTGACGATCTCAGAAGGGACACTCGAGGCGAGCATCGTCCATCCTAGGGATGTCTTTCGTGAGGCTCTCTTGGAACCTGCCGCAGGAATTATCCTGGTCCACAATCATCCGAGTGGAAATCCAAGCCCCAGCGAAGAGGATCTTCGAATCACCAAACAGTTGATAGAAGCAGGCCGGCTTCTTGGGATCAAAGTTTATGATCATATCATCTTGGCAGGCGAGAGTTATCGAAGCCTGGCGGATGAAGGACTGATTTAAGAATGGAAAGGGTTCATGTGGTCAAGGGTTCAAGTGACTATCCTTGGAGAATAAATACTTGAACCCATGGACCCTGGAATCCTGGAAACCTTTTCTTACATATGGCGCATGTCCTGGTCACAGATGGGCACTTTAGAAAATCATTGGCTGTTGTTCGATCCCTCGGTCGGAAAGGGATTCCAGTCACCGTCGGAGAGCGGACATTCCTGAATACCTCTTTCTTTTCGAAGTATTGTACCAGGCGCCTAATCTATCCTTCACCACAGCGATCCCCAGATCAATTTGTTGCATTTATTCTTGAGGAGATTAAAAAGAAACAGTATGGTTGCGTCTTCCCCATGGAAGAGGAGACGCTGCTTTTATTGGCAAAATATCATTCTGAAATCTCCAAATACGCTTACCTCCTCGTTCCTGATTTGAAAAAGATTGAATTCGTTCGCGACAAAGGAAATCTGATGCGGTTTGCAGAAGCCCATGGGATCCCGACGCCCAAGACATCCTACGTCCTCCCCCCTCCTTCACCCTTCCCCTCTATTCCCATCCCAGCGGTGATCAAACCGCGGATCAGTTCCGGATCCTTCGGCATTGCCTATGTAAAGAAGAGCGAGGAGATCAACTCCTCTTATCAAAACGTCCACGAGCGATATCCTTTTCCGTTAATTCAAGAATGGATTCCTGACGGAGGGGGAACCTTCGGGCTGTCCGCCCTGTTTGATGAGGCTTCGAATGTTAAGGCCGCCTTCGTTCACAAGAAGTTGAGGATGTATCCGGTCCAGGGAGGGCCAAGTACATTGGCGGAAGGGGTAGAACATCCTCAGATCATGGCGTTGGGCCTCTCCCTCCTCAAATCATTAAATTGGGTCGGCGTGGGGATGGTCGAATTCAAAGTCGATCCCAGAGATGGGATTCCAAAGCTGATGGAGGTCAACCCCCGCTTTTGGGGTTCACTACAGCTGGCCATTGTTTCCGGAGTTGATTTTCCCTTTCTTATTTTGAAGATGGCAAGGAAGGAATATTTTGAGCCCGTTCTTCACTATGCCGTTGGAAAACGTTTCCGTTGGCTTCTCCTGGGCGATATCCTCCATTTTCTGAACCATCCGCAACGATTCGACCTTCATCCTTCTTTCTTCAACTTCTTTGATCCCAATACTTCCTATGATATCTTTTCAAAAGATGATCCTTTTCCGCTGTTGGGATCGGTTGCAACCTTTTTGACGTTCCTGTATGATTCGGAGATGAAAAGATTCTTAGAAAAAAGATAAACTAATGACAAATGGCAAAGGTCAAGGTTCAAAGGAAATCCAAAGGCCAAATGATCCAAGAAGTTTTAAGAGTTTGTCATTTGACATTCATTTGACATTTGAAATTTGTCATTTGGAATTTAGATCTTCAAGCCTGTTTCGCATGCCTGAAACAGGCATCGTCAATGAAGAAAACGGGAAAACGGTAGGGGCCCATCTTGGATAAGACCTGTATCCTCATCCCTGCTTATAACGCTCAGGACACTATTGGCTCGGTCCTAAAGAAGATTGAACCTCTTAAGAGCGATATCGTTGTCGTCGATGACGGATCTTCAGACAAGACGAAGCGATTGGCTTCAGACAACAGAATCCAACTCGTAGAGCATCCCGTTAATCTTGGGAAAGGGGCTGCCCTTCGTACAGGGTTCCAACATATCCTGCAAAGAGACTATCGGGTGGTGATCACTCTGGATGCCGATGGTCAACATGATCCCGCAGAAATCCCGTTCCTTCTCAAGATTTTTCAAAGCGTCAAACCTGATATCCTCATCGCCTCCCGGGCAATGGAGTTTGGCAAGATGACCTTCCTTCGCCGGTTCTGGAATCGTCTAGGGGTGAAGGCCGTTTCACGGCTTTGCCACTCGGACATTACGGACAGTCAATCCGGGTTCCGACTCATTCGGACGGAGGTATTAAAGGCAGTCGACCTCACGACATCCCGATTTGAGACAGAATTGGAACTCCTTATTAAAGCTTGCAAAAAGGGCTTCAGTGTGTTATGTGTTCCTATCAGTACGCCCAGAATTGACGGAACCGGTTCCACCCATTTCAGGCCGGTGGTCGATACCTGGAGGGTGTGTATGCTTTTTCTTCGGAGTCTATTCTGGTGAGCAGGAAGATGGATTTTTATCAGCGAGCGAAGCGATATTCTATTGAAAGATTCACGGCGAGCGCTTTTTCTCTCCTGGCGGGTGCCTCCACAGAAAATTTGATCCGTCTGACCTATTTTGCGGAGAAAATTCCTCAGAAGGAATCCTATCGAGAAAAGATTCGATGGATTCGTACTCTGTTTCAAACCAATCATCCTGGTCTGTTGATTGCGCGAAGAGTGCTCAACGAGACCCATCCCCATCATCGGAAAAAGCTCATCTCCAACTTCATCGTTAACCAACTTCTGGTGGGCACCAACCGGAGAAAGGCCTTTGAGGCGGAAAGGGGATTCTATCCGCCGGATGCCATGCTGATCAGCCCGACGATGCGGTGCAACCTGAATTGCTATGGTTGTTATTCAGGGGTCTATTCCCAGGAGGATCTTCCTTATGAGGTTCTGGATCGACTCATGGGGGAATGTAAAGAGATGAGTATCCATCTGGTCATGATGACGGGGGGAGAACCCTTCTTGAGGCATGATCTCTTCGACCTCTTCGAAAAGCATGAAGATATGATGTTCCAAGTCTATACTAACGGTACTTTGATCGACGAGAAGATGATCGATCGATTTGTGGCTCTTGGAAACGTCGTGCCCGCGATCAGCCTCGAGGGGCTTAGAGAAGAAACCGACGCGAGAAGGGGAGACGGTCAGTTCGATCGAATCCTGCGGGTGATGGAGGAGCTCAAAGAGGCCGGGATCTTTTTTGCCGTCTCCACGACGCAGACTTCCCGAAATCACGAGGTCCTGACGAGCGATGCCTTCGTCGATTTTCTGGTAGAGAGGGGATGCATTCTTCTCTGGAACTTTCATTACGTTCCCATCGGAAGAAACCCCGACCTTTCCTTAATGGTGACTCCTGAACAGAGGAATCGGGCGAGGGAACGGCTGGCCTATTTTCGGGCCACCAGGCCCATGCTCTTCGTTGACTTCTGGAATGATGGCTGTCTCACCCAAGGATGTATTGCCGCAGGGAGGAAATACTTTCATGTCAATGCCCGGGGCGATGTGGAGCCGTGCATCTTTTGCCATTTTGCCTCTGACAATATCAAGGAGAAGTCTCTCATGGAGGCTCTCAATTCTCCTCTCTTCAGGGAAATGCGATCACGCCAGCCTTTCTCGGAGAACTTATTTCGGGCCTGTCTCCTGATCGATCACCCTGAACAGGGGAGGGAGATTGCCCTTCGGCATGCAAAATACTTTACCCATGAAGGGGCAGAGCAGCTTTTTACGGATTTTGCAAAGGCCATCGATACCTACGCGAAAGCTTATGGAGAGATTGCAGAAGATGCCTGGAAGAAAAAAATTGAGGGTTCAAACCCTCAGTCCCTTTCAATAGAGAAAAAGGTAGTGGGTAGACATGGATGAAGGTAACCTTTCCCCATCTGGGTTCGATGCACATTTTCTGCAAGGCGATTGCAGAAACCGCCGGCATTCCCTACGTCCTTCCTCCTGAAACCAGCCGCAAGACCCTGACCCTGGGTGTCCTCCACTCGAATGAGTGTATCTGTCTTCCTTTTAAGATCATTCTGGGAAATTTTATCGAGGCCCTTCAGATGGGAGCGGATACCATTGTGATGGTCGGCAGTGGCCCTCCTTGCCGTCTCGGACTCTATGACCTTGTTCAGAAAGTGATCCTTGAAGATATGGGGCTTCATTATCGATGGCTGACGATTCCACCTCGATTAAGCTGGAAGGCCCTCTGGAAGAATCACGAGGAGACGAAAGAGCTGAGAAAAGAATTGAGCGCCAAGAATGTCCTCTTCTTCCCTTACGGCCTCTGGATGGGATGGAAGAAGATGATGGCCTGCGAGGCATTGGAAAAATTGGCCATGAAGGTCAGGCCGTTGGAATTCAAGAATGGAGAAACTCAGAAGCGACTGAAGAAAGCCCTCTCCTGGGTGGATGAGGCCAAAACCCCGAGGACTCTCGAAGAAGCCGTTCGAAAAGGAAAGTCCCTTTTTCAGGAAATGGCGCAGGATCATTCCCGCATCCCGTTTAGAGTCGCCATTGTGGGCGAACTTTATACGGTAATGGACCCCCATATCAATCGGGGAGTGGAGCAAAAACTGGGAGAACTGGGCGTGGAAGTGACGCGCACTTCCTGGTTCTCCACTCATATTCTGAGGAGTCTCCGCAAAAACAAGGCGGATCGGACTTCGGAACGTGTCCGGTTCTTTGAAGCATCAAAGGCTTACCTGGGTTACGATGTCGGCGCAGAATGCAATGTCTCCATCGGCGAAGCCATCCTGAGATCCGAAGAAGGATACGATGGGGTCGTCCATCTCATGCCTTTTGCCTGTATGCCGGAGACCACCGCTTCTGGAATTCTAACAAAGGTCGGGAGGGACCGAGACATCCCCATCCTTACGCTCATCCTGGATGAACAAGAGATCGAAGGCCGGATTCAGACACTTCTTGAGGCCTTTGTGGAGATGCTGGAATGGAAGAAAAGGGCCGCATAGGCATTCCCAGAGCCCTGATGTTTTATCGCTACCTTCCTCTCTGGCGCACCTTTTTTGAAAGGCTAGGCTGGAGGGTGGTGATTTCCGACGGGGCGAGACAGAAGGAGAAGATCATCTATTTCGAAGACAGTTGCCTGCCGATGAAACTTCTGGTTACGCATGCGGTTCAATTGAAAGACAAGGTGGATCATCTTTTTGTTCCTCGATTAGTCAGTATTCATCCGACTTACATCATGTGTCCTAAGTTTCGTGGAGCCCCGGATATTGTACGGATTGCCACGGAAGGAAATGTGTCTGTCATTGATGAGACGGTCGATCTTCGAAAAGGAGGAATTTCCCTGTTTCGGTCTTTTTTAAAGATCGGCGAAAAGCTGGGCACCTCAAGGCAAGAGAGCAAGAGGGCCTTTCGAGAAGCAGAGAAGTCATTCTCCAAATTTCAAGAGGACTGTATGAATCGAATCAACCGGCTTCCCACGGCCCAGGTCTTCGAAATGAGTATTCCAACCCCCGTACGACGTAGAGTGCAGGGTTGCCCTGAACCCGACACGGTTCAGGGCGCGGCCTCGTCCGTCGAAGTTGGAGGGGAAGAATTTGAATCACCGTTGTGTATCGCTTTCATCGGCCATCCTTACAATCTCTTTGACATCGATATCAACAAAGATCTCCTCTCCCTGGCGAAAAGTTTGGGAATGGAAATCATTACCTCTGATCTTCTTTCCGAAAAAGAGATCAACCGTGAAATCTCTGGCCTCTCCAAAGAGATTTACTGGTCATCCGGGAGAGAGATTGTGGGGTCCCTGTTTCGCTTTCTATCCGGTGGAGTGGATGGGGTCATTTTCCTTACTTCCTTTAAATGTGGCATCGATGCCCTCCTTCAAGAATTCGTCAAGAGAAGGTTGAAAGTCCGGGGAGAGTCTTCCATCCCCCTTCTGATTCTCTCCTTGGACGAACATACAGGGAAGGAAGGACTGACCACCCGGCTGGAGGCGTTTCGGGACGTCGTAGAAGAAAGAAAAAACTCTAAATCCGAAGCTCGAAATTCGAAACAGCTAGCCAGACATACTTGAGGGGGCGCAATTAGAAATACAGCGCTACAAATTCCTGCTATGAGTAATTACTTAGGCATCGACGTCGGGTCCATCACCACCAAGTTGGTGGTGCTTAGCGGAGACGACCAGGTTTTGGCCAAGTCCTATATTCGCAATAGTGGCCGGCCGATTGAGGCCATCCAGCAGGGAGTGGATGAAATCCTGGCTCAGCTGGGAGAGACCATTCCAATTGACGGAGTGGCGACAACGGGCAGTGCCAGGCACTTGGCGGCTTATCTGGTAGGCGCCGATCTTGTCAAAAATGAGATCACTGCCCATGCCATTTCGGTGATTGATTTTCTGTCGGAGGCCAAGACCGTGATCGAGATCGGTGGCCAGGATTCCAAGGTCATCGTCCTGAGAAATGGCGTCGTCGTCGACTTTGCTATGAACACGGTCTGCGCTGCAGGCACAGGATCTTTCTTAGATCAGCAAGCGACCAGGCTTGGGATCTCCATCGAGGCTTTCGGGGATCTCGCGCTCAAGGCGAATCACCCTGTCCGAATAGCAGGTCGATGCACGGTCTTTGCCGAGACAGATATGATTCATAAGCAACAGATCGGACACTCTGTTGAGGATATTGTGGCTGGCCTCTGTGACTCCCTGGTGAAGAACTATTTGAATAATGTCTGCCGAGGGAAAGAAATCCTTTCTCCCATTGTCTTCCAGGGTGGTGTCGCGGCGAATCGAGGTATCCAAAGAGCTCTCGAGAGAGAGCTGGAGGTCTCTCTCGTCATCCCGGAGCATTTTGATGTCATGGGTGCCATCGGCGCTGCAAAATTGGTGAAGAAGGCCAAACCCTCCAAAACTCAATTTAGAGGATTTGACCTCCCTCGAAAATCGTGTTCCACACGAGGATTTGATTGTGAAGAATGCGGAAATCAGTGCGAGGTGATCCAGCTTCTGGTGGACCATGAAGTGGTAGCCTGCTGGGGCGACCTCTGCGAGCGCTATCGCCAAAAAATGAATGGCATAGCGCATGGCGCATAGAGCATAGCGAGGAAAACCAACAAATTTCGAGCTCTGTACCTAATATGGTGCCGGGCAAGCGCCAAATAACAAATAAGCTCCAACGAAGCAAATTCTAAATTCAAAGCAAAATCGGTTTCAATGGTTTGATATTGGAGATCGGAGTTTGTTTGGGATTTGGAATTTGTGACTTGAAACGCTATGCGCTCTGCGCTACGCTCTCTGCAAACACGTTGAAAGATTTATTATGCGAATCTTGTTGATCAATCCTGCTCCTACAGGGACTTTGAAAGCAACGGGGGTTCTTTTTCCCCCTCTCGGTCTTCTCTACGTTGCGGCGTACGCGGAGAAAGAGGGCCATCAGGTCATCGTCAGAGACCTGGCTATTCGAAGGAAGAAGGAGGAGATCGATTTTAAAAAATATGACCTGGTCGGCATCTCCACGGATACAACGCGCCACCGTCAGGCCCTTCGATTAGCCAAAAAAGCGAAGGCCAACGGATGCACGGTAGTGATGGGGGGCCCCCATCCGGGGTATGTGGATGAAGAGATCCTCTCAACGAAGAGCGTTGATTTCATCGTCCGAGGAGAAGGGGAGGTTACCTTTTCAGAATTGGTCGCTGCTTTACAGAAAAAAAAAGGTCCATTCGATTCGATCCAAGGAATTAGTTTCTCTTCAAACGGAAAACTGGTGCGGACCCCTCCCAGATCTTTCATCGAGGATCTCGACAGTCTTCCCTTCCCCGCAAGGCATTTGATCCACATCGACGACTATCAAAGGACAAAAATCGGAGGCCGTCCCATTACCCCTTTGATCACGAGCCGTGGATGTCCGTATCAATGTGTTTTTTGTTCTTCCTCCCATTTTTGGGGAACAAAAATCAGAGCCAGGAGTGTGGCCTCTGTTTTAAACGAACTCCAGGAGGTTTATCATCGATATCATTTTAATGCCGTCGCTTTTGTGGATGATACCTTTAATCTCATTCCGAAGAGGGTGATTGAGATTTGCCATGGAATTGTTGAAAAGAAACTTGACCTCTGGTGGTGGTGCCTCTCTAGGATCGACCTCCTGCTTCGAAATCAGGAGATGGTTAAGGAAATGGTCGGGGCAGGAGCAAAGTCGGTTTTCATCGGAGTGGAATCTTCCAGCCCGAGAACTCTCGAAGAACTGAGGAAGGGGATTCATGTGGACGAAACCGTTCAGACGGTGGAGATGCTAAAACGGAATGGTCTGGAGATTCATGCGTCCTATATCCTGGCGGGGCTCCATGATACGGTTGAGACGATTCATGACACCATCCGTTTTGCGAAACGGCTCGACACCAACGTGGCCCAGTTCGCTATCCTCACCCCTTATCCGGGGACAGCGATCTATCAGCAGGTGAAGGACCGGATCTTCAAATGGAGATCGCCCTGGTCCTTCTTTGATATGCAGCACTTGGTGTTTAAGCATGATCATCTCTCGTTTATGCGAATGGAGTGGCTTCTGTTCAAGGCTCATCTTCTCTACTATACCCGGTCGAAGAAAGCGATTCAGGATATCTGGCACCATGTCAAGAAACACCGTTTGGGTATTCGGACGCTTGTCGCTTTCTTGAGAGATTACTTCGGGGGTTAACATGGAAGAACGTCACCCCCGATCTCTGAATCGGTTTATTTACCTCTTCTTTTTCCAGTTCTGCTCGACGCTCATCCCCCGGTCCGTCCAGAAATTCTTCAGTGTGGTCGTAGGAGACCTCTTTTATCTCCTGATGAGAAAGACGCGAGCCCATGTCCGGAATAATGTGGAAGGGGTGAGCAGAGGAAGGTGGTCGAGGGAAAGAGTGGATGTCTTAACACGCAAAACGTTCCAGAACTACGGCCAATACCTTTTGGATTACATGGTAATGCACCGCCTCCGTCCATCCAATAAGGAACGATGGGTTGAAGAAGAGGTGGGAGCAGATCATATGATGGAAGCCCTTCACGCCGGAAAAGGAGCGATCTGCATCACACCCCATCTTGGGAATTGGGAGATTGGAGGATTGCTTTTTTCGTTCAGAGGAGGAAGTCTCAACGTCCTCACCCTCGACGAGAGAGACGCGGATACCCGGTCCTTTCGGGAGGAGATGAGAAGAAGGAGGGGAATAAAGATCCTTTATATCAATCCGAAGGACGATTCTCCGATGGCGGTCTTGGATGCCGTCAAAGCCCTTCGGCGGAACGAAATCCTGGCTATGTTGGGAGATCGAATAGAGTCTCAAAAAACCATGGTCTTCGATTTTTTTGGGAAGAAGAAGGCGTTTCCCATCGGTGTGGCCATTCTTGCTATAGCCACCGAAGCCCCGGTTTTACCCGTCTTCGTCGTGATGGAAAGGAATCGAAAGTACAGAGGAATTATTGAGCCCCCCATCTATTTTAATCCCTCTTCGAGAAAGGATCGGGAGGCCGTTATTCGAGAGGGGATGGAGAAACTAGTTAAAAAATTCGAAGGCTATATCGAAAAATATCCAGATCAATGGTATAATTTTTATCCTTATTGGAATGTGTAGAAAAGGGGTCAAGGGACCGAGGGTTCAAGCGGTCAAGTGAGGGGCTAAAGACTTCAGGTCGTTGAGCCATTTATGGTTTAGGTTTTTGAGTCTTTTGGAAATTTAGGGTTTAAGACACCCAGACGCCCGGACACTATGAGGCTTGGGTTTTGGAAACTCTTGAATCCTTGGACCCTCGAATCCTTGAACCCTAATAATTTATTCTTTTGAAGAAGAGGAGAAGAATGGTTGAACCGAATGATCACCTGATCGAGAAGATCAAGGGACTCATCATCCAGAGGTTGAGACTTGCAGACATGACCCCGGAGATGATCGAGACCGATGCCCCTCTCTTCGGTGAAGGCCTCGGACTGGACTCCATCGATGCCCTTGAACTCGTTCTGGGCTTGGAGAAAGAGTTCGGGGTCATCATTCCCGATGCGGAGGTAGGAAAAAAAGTCTTTCAGTCCGTGAGAACCATGGCCCAATATGTTTTAGACCAGCAGGGAACTGCATGAAGGAATCAAAGGGGAAAACGGCTTTCTGTTTTCCCGGCCAACTTCATGAGAAGCCGATCCTCGAAGACCATCACCCTCTGACAGAAGATCCCCATTTTAAAGAGGTATTAAAAAGGGCTTCCGGCCAGACGAAATTCGATCTCCTCAACTTCTCATTCGGGGATAAGGACGGAGAGGAAGACTTCAGCCTTAAGCTCCAGATCGCCACTTACATCCTTTCGATGGTCCACTACTACCGTCTTCGAGCCGCTGGGTGGGATCCAGATATCCTTGCCGAACATAGCATGGGAATCTATGCCGCACTGGCGGCCTCGGGAGCCGTTCATTTCGAAGAGGGGCTCTTTATCACGGAGGCCATCGGTCGGCTTCTCAAGAAAGAAGGGGCCATACACCGGGGAGGCATGGCCAGCATCATCGGCCTTCCCTTAGAAGAAGTCCAAAAGATCTGTCAAGACCTCAACGGGTTTCAACTCTGCATCGCCAATTATAATGGCTCGATGCATTTCGTCCTCTCGGGGGAGGAGAAGGGTGTGGACAGTGCGATTTCCCTTGCCCTCTCCAGGAAAGCCGTCTCGGCCACCCGTCTTGCCTTTAACACTGGGCTTCATTCCCCTTCGCTTTATTCTTTAAGGGAAGAGATTCTGGCCATCCTTCAAGGTGTCAAGATTCAAGCTCCCAATATTCCCGTCCTCAATCATTGGACGATCAGACCTTTAAGAAAAGAGGAGATCAAAGATTTTCTCTCCCAGGAAATCGCGCGACCCGTGTATTGGGTTCGGTGTGTCGAGAGCTTGCTCGGGGAAGGGTTTACTCAATTCGTTGAAGTGGGGCATGAAGCAACACTTACGAAATTGATGCGATGGATTGATCGGGAAACAGAAGCTTTTTCTGCAGGGTGCCCCTCACCCTATCCCTCTCCCCAGCGGGGAGAAGGGAGGTGAGGGGGAAAAGAGTGTAAGATGAAATACCATGAGACACCCCTCGAGGTTCGTTTTTATGAAGTGGATGCTTACGGAGTGGTTTGGCACGGTCACTACGCTGGGTGGTTTGAGGTAGGTCGAAACGACCTGACCCAGCGATTTCAGATGGGTCCGCTTCAGCTAAGGGAGACGAATTATCTAGCGCCAGTAGTGGAATTGAATTGCCAGTTCAAGCTCCCGGCCACCTTCGGCGTCTCTCTCGTCATCCAGACAACGATGGAGAGAACAGAGGTGGCCAAGTTGATCTTTCACTATCGTGTTCTTGACCAAGAAAGCAGAAAGGTTCTTGCTACGGGCTCCACGACGCATGTCCTCACCGATCTTAGAGGGAATCTTCTCTACCGGGTTCCCCCAGAGGTGTTCGAACGAATCGAGGCGATGCGGAAGTATCTGGAGGTGTAGTGACTAGTTCGGAGTCCAAGGTTCAGAGTTGGGAGTTTAGAATCCGCAATCCGAAATCCGCAATCTAAAATTTTATGAAAGTTCTTCTGATTGATCCGCCCCATAAACTCTTTCCGGGCCTCCGGATGTGGACCCCTTCTTTTGGGCTTCTCCAATTGGGTGCCTATCTGGAAAGAGAAGGGAATCAAGTTCAAATCGTTGACGCGACGACTCTTTCGGCTCCCTGGAGAGATATTGAGACTGCCGTATCCACATCCAAAGCCGATGTCATCGGCATCACTTGTTCTGCTACCTGCCTTTCGCCAGAGGCCATTCAGGCCATTTATCTCTGTCGAAAACTTTCCCCCCATGCCACCATTGTAGCAGGAGGAGGCCACTTCACCCTGATGAGTGAAACCGTCCTCCGGGAAATGAAGGAGCTGGACTACATCGTCTTAGGTGAAGGGGAAATCGCCTTTTCTCAACTTCTCAAGGACCTGTCCAGAGGTGGAAAAGGAAGGGCAACGAAGAGTATCGCTTATCGCGACGATGGGAAAGTGTTTCTCAACGAACGACACCCTCCCATTCCAAATTTGGACTCCCTTCCTCTGCCGGCCTACCATCTCATCGATATGGAGAAAGAGGCTTATTACTGGCATGGAATGGGGAGAAGGACTTTTGGCATTTCCACCAGCCGCGGCTGCGGAGATCGATGCGCCTACTGTTCTGAGTCCAGATTCTGGGAGGCGGTCTGGAGGGGAAGGAGCGGCAAGAAAGTTGTGGAGGAGATTTCGCACTTACACCGTCAATACGGCAAGACGCTCTTCGTTTTCAACGAGAATACCTTCAACTGGAGTCGGAGGCGGGTGGAGGAGTTTCTTGGAGAGCTGGGGAGGTCGGGTCTTCGCATCCATTTCTGGTTTCAATCGCGAACCAAAGATATTATTCGAGATGAAGATCTCATCCCTGAAATGAAACGGCTCGGCTTGTATGAGGTGATGCTGGGAATCGAGAGCATCCAGCCCGATGTGCTCGACCGGTATGAGAAACATCAGTCCAGAGAGATGGCCCAGAAGGCCATCGATATTCTCAGGAAGAATGAGATCATGGTCATGGCCAATATCATGATCGGAGATTGGTACGATTCCGAGGCAACGATCAAGGAGGTCTTCCAATTTGTTAAGTCTCAGAGCGACTTCCTGGTCCTCACCCTGACCACTCCTCTTCCCGGAACAAAATATTTTGAAGAAGCGGAGCGATTAGGGAGGATTCGAGAGAGGGATTTGGGTAAATATGATTTCATGCATCCTGTGATGGATACAAAATTTTTGTCCCCGGAGGAGATTCATCACCTTCAACAGGTCTACCTGAAAAAATATTACACCCAGCCGAGAATCCTACTAGGGGCCTTCTTCAACCCGAATCCTTTCAAACGAATGGCTTACCGGCTCATCCTCCGCTATGTCTGGGAGAATGCGACGAAGAGACCGTGGAAACAGCCGAACCTCACCCCCTCACCCCCACCCTCTCCCCTCAGGGGAGAGGAAAAAGGTGAGGGGGCATTATGATTTAATGATCCAGTGATATTATGGCGCGAAGAGGTAAAAAGATTCTTCTCATCTTTCCACGGGAGGAAGGGATTAAGTTTTCCAATGATGCCCTTTACCCTTTTCCCATAATAGGCCTCACCCTTCTTGCCTCTCTCTTTCCTCCAACCTATGAGGTGAAGATCATTAACGAGGCGATTGAAGAAGTTGATTTCAACGCCGATGTTGATTTGGTGGGGATCACCGGTTTGACCTGCGTGATCAAGAGAGCCTATGCGATTGCGGATCGGTTTCGTGAGAGAGGGGTCAAGGTGATTTTGGGAGGAGTCCACCCCAGCGTTTTGCACGGAGAGGCAAAAGAACATGCTGACGCTGTCTTCCTTGGAGAAGCAGAAGGGACGTTTGAGAAATTCCTGAAAGACTTTGAGGCAGGGGAGCTCGAGCCTTTCTACAGAAACCAAGAATGGTCGGATTTAAATGGGATGCCTCTTCCTAGGCGGGATCTCCTGAGCAAGCACTACCACCCGTTCTTTAAAGCAATCGAAACCACCCGGGGTTGTCCGAACCGGTGCGAATTTTGTTCGGTTCCAATCATCAACGGGAAACGCTATCGGCTCCGTCCCCTCGAAGAGGTAGATCGAGAACTCTCCACGATCATCAAGAAAAAAGGGGAGTATCTCTTTTTAGCGGATGACAACGCGACGGCAAAAGAGGATTATGCCCTTGGCCTTTTCGACATCCTTAAGCGCCACGGGGTCAAGTGGATGGGGTTTACGACCATCAAGATCGCCACGAATGAAAAACTTCTCAAAAAGGCTCGGGAGAGCGGTTGCATCTCCCTCTTCATTGGTTTTGAATCTCTTCTGCAGGAGAACCTGGATGGTGTTTCAAAACGATTTGTGGAGGCCAAGGAATTATCGAACTGGGTCAAGACAATTCAACAGCACCAGATCGGGATTCACGGTTCCTTTATCTTCGGGTTCGACGGGGATACCCCGAACGTTTTTGGAGAAACGGTCGAATTTGTCCAGAAGAACAATATCGAACTTCCCACCTTCTCCATTCTCACTCCCTTCCCCGGGACTCCCCTCCAGAAGCGGCTGGAGGAGGAAGGGAGAATCTTCGACCGTGACTGGTCTCATTATGATATGAGTCATGTGGTCTTCGAGCCGAGAAAGATGACTGTCCGGGAACTCCAAGAGGGGTACCTCTGGGCACAGAAATATGCCTGTGCCCCTCGGTCGATACTAAAGCGCCTGCTCTGGGGCCCCAGGCATCACTTCCTTTACTTTTTGATGTCGAACTTCGTCCTGCGGGGTGCCCAGATGGAGGTAATTCGGAGGATCAAAGAGAAAGAACTTCCTTATGAAAATTCTTCTCATCTCCGTCAACCGTGAGAGGATGCCTTTTCCGGTCTTTCCTCTGGGGTTAGCTTACATCGCCAAGGCTTTAAGGGAAGATGGCCATCCGATTGAAGAAGTCATCGACCTCTGCTTTTCTCAGGACGTATCGGCTGACCTCAAGAGAACCCTTGAGCGCTTTCAACCCGACCTGATTGGCATTTCTTTGAGAAATCTCGACAACCTTACCTATCCAACCTCCCACTCTTATCTCAAAGGGGTGGAGGAGGTCATTGGGATTTGTCGTCAACTCTCTTCGTCACGATTGGTCATCGGAGGCTCAGGATATTCTTTGGCCCCCAAAGAGCTTCTTCACCACTTAGATGTCGATTTTGGTATTGTGGGAGAGGGAGAGGAAGTCTTCCTGCAATTAGCCAGGCGTCTCGAAAAAGGCGGCCCCATCTCTCCATCCCCTTGCCTTCTGATGAAAGAGAAACCTTTTCCCCCTTTGATAGAGGGGGCAAGGATTCCTTCCATCTCAAGTCCTGATCGGAGTCTTTTCGAAACGCGCCGCTATTTGGAAGAAGGAGGGATGGGAAATATCCAGACGAAGCGAGGCTGTCCTTTCTCCTGTATCTACTGCACCTACCCTTTGTTAGAGGGGAAAGAGGTCAGGCTAAGAAAGACGGAGGATGTGGTACGGGAAATTCAACACCTCGTGGAAGAGGGAGTGGATTACCTCTATTTTGTTGACGATATCTTCAACTATCCACCCTCCTATGCAGAAGCCTTATGCCGGGAGATGGTTCGGAGAAAGGTCGATGTCAAATGGAGTGCCTTTGTCAACCCGAGCTTTCTGAATGAAACGTTGTTGCAAAGGATGAAAGAGGCCGGGTGTGAAGGAATCGAATTTGGGACGGATTCAGGATCTCCGCGGATGATTGAGAGTTACAGGAAGTCTTTCACGCGAGAGGACATCATCCAATCCTCAAAGATCTGTTCCAAATTGATGGTGAATCAGTGCCACTATCTCCTGTTCGGAGGCCCGGGCGAAGATGAAGAGACGATTGAGGAGTCTTTTCTTTTGATGGATCAAATCAATCCCACGGCAATCATTGCGATGTTGGGCATCCGAATCTATCCAGGGACGGAATTGGAACGGATCGCTCTTTCTCAGGATGTCATCCCTCAGGATGCGAACCTTATCTATCCTCATTTTTACATTTCGCCAAAATTGGGAGGGAGACTGAGTCAGATCGTTCAGGAGAAAGCCCTTGCGAGGCAACGGTGGATCGTCCCAGGACTGGAGATTAACATCACGAAAAATCTGATGGAGCAAATACGGAGATTTCGAATTCGCGGCCCTCTTTGGGAGTTGGTGGGAAGAATGAAAAGATCAAGAGTCAGACCCTTAAGTGAACTAAAGTGACTAAAAAGAGTGGCTAAAGTTACAAGTGTCTAGAGTGCCTAAAGTGAAGTTCAATGAACTTAAGACCTTTTTCAATTTTAGTTCACTTTAGCTCACTCGAAACTCTAGTCACTTATGAGCTGGAATTTGTAAGTAAGGCGATGCTTAATTTTGGAGGATGAGAGATGTTGTTGAAGGATCAAGTAGCCATCGTTACCGGGGGAACGAGGGGAATTGGAAAAGCGATCTCCCTTCTCTTTGCCGAGCAGGGGGCAAAGGTCGTCGCCAATTTCTCAAAGGATGTAGATGCCGCGGAAAATCTAAAGAAGGAAGCCAAATCCAGAGGGCTGGGCCTCGGTCTGTTTAAAGC
>DASPPQ010000230.1:0-16139 GCA_035625415.1 Thermodesulfobacteriota bacterium | reverse complement strand
ATTGCGGGAATCAGTCTCACCTTTCTTATGCTACTGACAATAGCCGATGTCATTTTGAGATTGTTTAAGAGGCCTGTTGTGGGCACCTATGAGATGGTGGCTTTTGCGGGGGCAGTGGTGATTGGGTTTTCAATGCCCCTGACCTCCTATGTGAGGCAACATATCTTCGTTGATTTTCTAATTTTAAAGTTTTCTCAAGGGGTGAGAAACATCTTCAACATTGCTACAAGATGCCTGGTGTTCGCTCTGTTTTTACTGGTGGGTTGGAACATGTTCAAGTATGCAAGGGATCTTCAAGAATCAGGGGAAGTTTCCCTCACGTTACAGATGCCCTTTTATCCTATTGCTTATGGAGTCGGGGTTTGCTGTTTTATCCTGTGTCTGGTGTTTATCTGCGATATCATAAAAATATCAAAAGGAGAATACGATGTATGAAGTGACAATAGGGCTTACTGCTCTGGCGGTGGTGTTGGTTTTATTCATCACGGGGATCGAGTTAGGATTTGCAATGGCATTGGTTGGTTTCCTGGGATTCGCCACTCTTGTGTCGACAAAAGCTGCGTTGAACCTATTAGCGAAGGATTTTTTCGATGTCTTTTCCTCGTACGGGTTCACCGTCATCCCCCTCTTTGTCCTGATGGGCCAGGTTGCATTCAACGCCGGTATTGCGAAAAGGTTGTTCAATACCGCCTATCGATTTATCGGCCATGTCCCGGGGGGAATGGCCATGGCCACGGTAGGGGGGGCAACGGCCTTTAAAGCCATCTGTGGATCATCGCCTGCGACGGCAGCCACCTTCGCCAGCGTCGCTGTACCCGAGATGGACCGATATGGCTATGACAAGAAGCTATCCACAGGGATCGTCGCAACTGTGGGGACCTTAGGCATCCTCATTCCGCCGAGTGTCACGCTGATTGTATTTGGCATTATCACGGAACTCTCTATCGGTAAGTTGTTCCTGGCCGGGCTCATTCCTGGGCTGATTATCGCCTTCTTCTTTATCGTCATCATTTACGGGTGGTGCAAAATCAACCCAAAGTTAGGCCCTAAGGGCGAAAAATCAACCTGGAAGCAAAGGATCGCTTCTCTTCCAGAGTTTGCAGTGGTCGTCGTTATTTTCTTGCTGATGATATGGGGATTAATGAAGGGGCTCTTTACCCCTACCGAGGCCGGGAGCGTTGGGACGGGGTTAGTCCTCCTCATGTCCATTTTAAGAAGGGACATCAATTTCAAGGGATTCATTAAATCGGTCGGAGAATCTTTGCGTACGGCTTGCATGGTTCTGATGTTGATTGCTGGGTCTACCATCCTGGGCCATTTTCTCGCTGTGACAAAGCTCCCGATGATTGCGGCGGATTGGGTCACAGGGCTTGCTTGGAATAAATACATCATTATGATCCTTATCAGTTTCATCTACCAGACAGGGGGTTCTTTCATTGATGACTTGGCGTTCATGATCCTTGCCACGCCGATCTTCTATCCTGTGATCATCAAGTTGGGTTTTGATCCTATTTGGTTCGGGATGATTATCGCTATTACGGTAATGATTGGGGTGGTCATACCGCCTGTAGCAATCAATGTCTTTGTGGTGAAGAATATTACAAAAGTTCCTTTTGGTGTGATTTATAAGGGTGTCTATCCGTTTCTGATCAGTCTTGTGGTTGCGGGAGCGTTGCTATTTTTCTTCCCACAGCTTGCGCTCTGGCTTCCCAACCTGCTGATGAAGTAGGATGTTGTTTCTGAATGGTCGATGCGCGCTGAACCATGTGGGATCAATGACTGGAATTCTGCACCTCAAATGCTTCAGCGCCCCCATCTATCCCTCTCGTGTCTTCTCCTTATTTCTTTCGGCCACCAGGGTAATAAATCAGAGGATACGGTATTTCGGAGAATACGGGGGACCTTCTCTCCTTTTGCCTGAGCTTCCATCCCGAATAGAAGAACGGCCTCCTCGAAATATTTCTTCAGCCTCAGCCTCTTAAGAATGCCTCCTGTTTCTACCGACCTCTTCAAATTTGATTGGGCCGTCAAAATCTGGTAAGCTGTCTCTTTTGCTCCTCTCGGGAAAGAGAATGGAGTAAGAATTTGATGGATGGCCCAATGGATCGTCTGCGCCAGGTAGCGGTATTTCTCTCTATTTCCAAGAAAGGAATGTTCGGGGGTGATGGCTTGTAGATAAGGAGTTACAAGAAGGGCAAGAAGAATTGCTTCGGACAAGGTTCTCCCTCTTTTGATCAATTGATCCACAAGATCGAAGAGGGAGAGAAAAAATTCCTGGGTCTTTTCCGCGGAAAGGCTCCGATTTCCGAGGGCCCGCTCCAGATCGGGGAAAAGGGAAAAGAGCAGGCTTGTTTGGAGCATGAAGCGAAGAGAGGGGTTTGCCGCGCCTTCTTTCAGCTCTCGCAGGAATTCGTCTCGAAGGCGGGAAGGAGAGCAATCTCGTATCTCTTCGCGATGCCGGAAGATGGCCTCATACGTCGTGTCATCAATGAGAAATCCCGTTCGGGCGGCATGGCGGATGACGCGAATCATTCTAACAGGATCTTGCTTAAATCGTTCGTCTGGATCGCCGATGGTTCGAATAACCCGCCTGTTCAGGTCAGCCATTCCGCCGACATAGTCGATAATCGAAAAATTCGCGATATTGTAGAAAAGGCCGTTAATGGTGATGTCGCGCCGTAGGGCATCCTCTGCGGGTGTTCCAAAACTTTCTTTTCGCACAAGCTCACCTTTCTCTGTCTCTGTTTCTTCAAACTCCGACCGGCTCCGAAAAGTAGATAGCTCTATGATCTTTCCTCCCCTGAAAAATACTTGAACCAACCGGAACCGGCGGCCAATGATGCGGCTGTTCCTGAACAGGGTGTTGATCTCATGAGGATGGGCGTTCGTGGCGACATCGAAGTCTTTGGGGACCTTTCCAAGGAGGAGGTCCCGAACGCTTCCACCGACGAGGTACGCCAAAAACCCATGACGGTGAAGACGGTAGAGAACCTTTAAAGCTTCTTCGTCGATCATTTTTCTCGAAATCGGATGTTGATTTCTCGGAATAATGGTAGGCATCATAAGGGATTAATCCCGGTGGCGTAGGAATTCGATGATACCGGGAAGAATAGAAAGAATAATAATTGCAAAGATGACTAAAGAAAAGTTTTGTTTGATGACAGGGATGTTTCCAAACATGTAGCCTCCGAGAACAAGCAACAGAACCCAGGCAATCCCTCCTGAAACATTGTATAGGATAAAACGCCTGTAGGTCATGGTTCCGATGCCGGCGACGAAGGGTGCAAAAGTCCGTATAATGGGAATGAATCGAGCAAGGATAATCGTCTTCCCTCCGTATTTCTCGTAGAACCGATGGGTACGGTACAGGTACTCTTTGTTTAGGAAACGTGATTTCTCTTTGTTGAACACTTTCGGACCGGCTGTATACCCAATCCAGTAATTGACGGTATCTCCTGCAATGGCGGCGACGGAGAGAGAAAAGATCAACCACTTCACATCCAAGGACCCGAGGGCAGCAAAGGTACCTCCAGCAAAAAGCAGGGAGTCTCCTGGAAGGAAAGGGGTGACGACCAATCCGGTCTCCAAAAAGATGATGAGAAAGAGGATTCCATAGGTCCAGGCACCGTAACTCCGAATGAGCAAGTCGATGTGTTTATCAAGGTGCAAAAAGATTTCAATAAAAGTCCTTATTAACTCCATCGATCCTGCCTTCAATGTGTCTTATGTTTCAAAAGGTACAAAGGTTTAAGAAATCTTTGTTGCCACAATATCCGAACCGAGATCTTACTATAGACAGCTTATCTCAGCTTTTTAATCCATTGGTGAATTCGCTCATGGTAGATATAAAAGATTAGGATGACCAATGCAGATACCACCGAAAGAATCAAAAAGAACTTATATTGGTGCTCAAAAGCTTTCGCTCCCTGTAGGGTAGCTATCAGTGTCCCGGGTATCCTTCCAATAGTGGAAATAATCAGAAAAAGACCCAAATGCATCGGTGTCAGACCCAGGATGTAGCACAAAGCGTCTTTTGGAAACCCCGGGATTAAGAAGAGAAGAAAGCTGAGGATGACACCCTCATGGCCGACCAAGTAATCGAATTTCTTCATCGTCTTAGGGGAAACAAATTTTTCGACTGCCCACTTTTCAAAAATCCTGGCTATGCTGAAAGCAAGCCACGACCCCAAGATGAGGCCGATCATGGAGTAGAACATCCCTGCCCACACCCCAAACAGGTAACCCCCTAAGAATTCTATAGCTCCTCCCGGGATAGGAGCAACAACCACTTGGATGACTTGAACGAGGATAAAAACCAGGGGAGAATAGACCCCAAAAGAGGAGATGAATTTTTTTAATCGGTGGTGGTTCTCAAAGAGATCCCAGAGTCTACCGGATAGAACCCATAACTGGGAATTATATTGATAAATAATAAAGGCGGCGAAGAGTCCTACGAGGCCGATAATTCCTGCCCACAGCCATTTTGATCGGAATGATAATTTCATTAACCGAGATTTAATCTCCCTGCGTTAATCGTCCGTTTTCAGTAAAAGAATAAATTTAAAAAACATTCGGAGGAAGGTCCCGCGTCTTGATCCCTTCCCTTTAACTCAGATGGGCCGACCTGTCAATATTTCATCCAATCTTATCTGTGAGAATCTCTTCGGGTTTCTTCTCGAATACTCTACAGAGCAGAATGCTTATCTCATAGAGCCCCATGAGGGGAAGGGCCATGAGAACCTGGGAGATGATATCGGGGGGAGAGATGACGAAGGCAAAGATGAAGATCAGAAGAATGGCATACCTTCTCTTTTGGGCCAACATCTTCGCGTTGATCACTCCGATCTTTGCCAGAATGAGTAAGAGGATAGGAAATTCGAAGACCAAGCCGAAAGTCAACAAGAATCTAATGCTAAAGGAAAGGTAATCGTTCATATCCGGCATGGGCGTGATCGATTGAGAGGCATATTTCAAAAGAAATTTACATCCGAAGGGGAGAGCGACGAAGTACCCGAAAAGAATGCCCAGGGCAAAGAAAAGGGAGCCAGCCACGACAAAAGATAGGACATATCTCTTCTTATCCTGGCCCAGTCGGCGGCCCACAAGTCCCCAGATTTGATAAAGAACAAAAGGAGAGGCCAGCATCAGGCCCGCAACGAAGCCCACCTTCATATAGGTAAAGAAGGCTTCGGCCACGCTACGGAAAATCAGGGCACTCTCGACATGGATATTTTGGACGTTGATATTTTGAATACTTTTAATGAGAGGGGCAGTAAGGATCTCGAAAATGGAATCAGAAAAACCATAACAGATCAGGAAACCCACTCCGACAGCGATAAAAGACAAAATTAATCGTTTCCTTATCTCTTGGAGATAAGTTGCAAACGAAGCTTTTTTCTCATCCATCCCTTAGCCCCCTGATTTCGGGTTCTCCTTCTCCTTTCCATTTCCAGCCGACACGGAAGCTAAAGGCAATGTCTTCTCAGCGATTGGCTCCTCTTTGGGCAGCGACGCGTCTTTCGAATTGTCGGAAAGAGTCATGTATTGGGATGTTTTTTCAGCAAGATCCGCAAGCAGGTCTATTCCGGTTAGGTTGCTTCTCATCCTCTCTAAATCCTTAATTCCCATACTCTCCTTCACGTCTTCTGTCGTCTTCTTAAACTGCCCCATCGCTTTGCCGAGGGTCTTGGCCAATTCTGGAAGTTTTTTGGGCCCAAAGACGATCAAGGCAATCACCAGGATGACTAGTAAATCTGGTCCTGCAAGCATAAACCCTCCCTGTATGAGTTCCAAAAGAGACAATTCAAGTGATGAAGGATGTAAAGAACCTTCTACTGCTTGCTCCCTCCTGAGATCTCATCAGGTTTCTTGGGAGTCACATCGATTTTTTCTTTCTCGGTTGCGCTTTTGAAGTTTCGGATCGCTTTCCCCAGGTTTTCCCCAATCTGAGGAAGCTTGCCCGCACCGAAAACGACCAAAGCGATGATTAAAATGACTATCAACTCCGGCATTCCAAGACTTCCCATTTTGTTTCCTCCTTTAGATCATTTAAATTAAGCGAATGTGTGTGGCTATATGTATAATGTCGTAGGATATGACCTCCTCCATGTCTTGCCCATATCTAGACGGACTAAGACATGAAAGGTCAATGACGCACTAAAAGCAGACAATCTTCTCAGCAGCGAAGCAACAAAGCTTTTTGATCTGCAAAAGAAACCAAGAGCCAAACGTGAGCGATCTGGTTGGAGAGAATAGTTCCGGGCAGCGATTTGAAGGTAACCACAGTTGAAACAAATGCTCTTGATTGACCAGGCTGATAGGAAAGTATATCATTTTGATTGGGATTCTCGAAAGTCAGGTCGGTGGAAAGAAGTCTAATCCCTGTCAAATCAGAGCTGCGGAGGCAGGCTGGAAATACGAGAATAGAAGCAGAAATTGTTATAACCATGAGAATTTGAATGGGTTTTTTTTTCATATATTGCGCCGGCCGTTAAAATCAGGCGAGGATGATCCACCTATTAGATTACAATATACCATAATTTCTCTTGAGAGTCAACGAGAGGCCCTCGGAGGAAGAATTGGGCTTGACAAACAGCTATAATCGGAAAAGAATATTACATATAACTCCCGATATTTCAGAAGCTTTGAAAACAATGAAAGGAGGGCTCGTTATGGGAAAACAGATTCAGTGGGAGACTTCTCTCACCACAGCGAAGGCAAAGGCAAAGAAAGAAAAGAAGCTTATCTTGATGGACTTTTATAATAATCTTTGAATTGGGTGCCAACAGCTGGCAGCTGTTACTTACCCCGATCCCAATGTCTGTTTCTCTGTAGAGAATAATTTCATTCCCCTTCAAATTGATTTCAACAAAAACAAGGCCTTGGTGAAGCGCTATGCCGTCAAGTGGACGCCTACCGTTATCATCCTGGATTCCGGCGGGGAGGAACACCATCGTTTTGTCGGATACTTGCCTCCTGAGGATTTCATCGCCCAGATCATCCTTGGCAAGGGCAAGGCAGAGTTCGATCAGGACAACTTCGAACAAGCCATCCAGTGTTTCCAGGAGATCCTGGTCAGATTCCCTAAGGCAGATGCAGCGCCGGAGGCTCAATACTTTCTCGGAGTCGCCAAATATAAGGCAAACCATGACCCAAAGGAGCTTAAGTTGGCGTTGGAAGCCCTTCAAAGGGAATACCCGAATAGCGAATGGACTAAGAAGGCCCAGGTCTATTCCCTGATCTCTTAGTCAACCTTAACGTTGCATTCAATTGGTGGGGAGTCTGCTTCAAAGAATTTATGATGCCGCAACGACGGGCGATTTACAAACTAACTTCTAACGAAAGGAGATCAAGATGAAGAAGCATGCGGTAGGAATATGGATTTTGGTCTTAATGGTTATTGCTGTATGGGGAATGGCCCTCCCGGTCTACGCACAGGAAAAAGCCAAGCAAGAAGCTCCCACGAAAGAGATGGGGAAGGAGGCAGCCGCATTCGCGGTAAAACGGCTCGTTGTTGGAACCGGAGTGGAGAACGGTGAACCCGTGGGGGTTGCAGAGACCTTCCCTGTCTCGACAGAGAAGGTCTACTGCTTCTTAGAGGCAACAGATATCGCTAAAGACACGGAGGTATCCTTTGCATGGTTTAATGGCGACAAGGAGCTGTCCAAATTCAGCGTAGCGTTAAAGACAGGTCCGAGATGGAGGACCTACGCCTACAAGAATTTAAGAGAATTGAAAGGAGACTGGAAGGTAGAAATCAGGGATGCCGATGGAAAAGTGGTGAAAGATGTCAAATTCAAGGTGGAATGAGTTTAAACCATTCGGCGGCGCTAAGATCCGCTCTTCAGGGTGGGGTACAAATCCTTCCTTTGTAATCCCCCTTTATCCCCCTCCTAATTAAGGGGGGAAATAAGGAGGGTAGAACATGGGATAATGCCGATACAAAACCCGGTAGAACCCGTTTTTATTCAGCAATTAAGAACGAATGTGGGATTCGTGTTTGCTTATTGGGGGAAAACAACAGTGCAGAAGTGACGCCGTGGCAACGGCAAGAGGTGCTGATCAGGATGGTCCGACGGGGGGCCATCTTTTTTTTTATATTTTCGAGGAGGTCCGACAGCGCCGCCGGTGGATATCCTCCAACTCCAGGTGCCAGTTGCTGACTGCGGATCACTCTTGATTCAAAAGCTCCTTCTAACTCATTTAAGATCTGATAAAGAGGTTTTGGGCGTCTTTGCTTTGTGACGGTGCAATATTCAGAAGGTTCTGGACAATCTTCAGGACAAAGAAAGTTGGCAAGGCTGGTATAGAGATCACCTGTTTTGCCTATCATGGAGTTGGGCAGACCGGAGAGGAGAGGAACCTTTACTCTCGTCACATCGTAAGACTTCAACGTGGACCAGAGGAATTCAAAAGCAAGATGGAGAGGAACGGCAGGGACGATATAATCAATAGGTTGACCTTTTATTAGGCATTGGCGAAGGGAAGAAATGCCTTCACCCAAGATGGTTTTTACTGGAAGAGAAGAAATCTTTTGGATCGCTTTCACGTCTTTGTCCACGACGGTAATCCTCGAATGGGGATCTTTTCTGAAGAGTTTCTCTGCGGCCTGGCTTCCAAAATGGCCGCATCCAATAATGAAGTAAGAACGCGTGTTACTCATCACTTCCTTCAGCATCTACCCAATCTTTAAGGTATTCTTTATAGGCATTAACATCCATTAGGGTGACTAGATCCTGTATATCTTTGATGGAAAGAACGATCATCCACCCTCCTTCATAAGGTTCTTTATTGATGAGCGTGATTTTTTCTCCTAATTGGTTATTTCTTTTGATAATCGTCCCACTGACGGGAGAATAGAGTTCAAAAGAAACTTTGGATGTCTCGAGGGTTCCGAATAGACCCCCTTGTTCAATTTCGGAGTCCTCTTCAAGTAGATCAATACTCAACAGATTTCCCACCCAGGATTGGGCGAAATCCGTGATTCCGACAGTCGCTCTATCTCCGTTAATCCTCACCCACGTATGTTCTTTACCGTACTTCAAATCTTTTGGAAAGGCCATTTGGTGTTTAGTTGTCATTGGATGAAGTGGAAGAGGACGTCCTTCTTCACCGCCAGCCCCAGTTCTGCTTCCGCGGCCTTAATGATTCCACAAGGCACAGGACAACTGGCATGGCGAATCACTTTCTTCGCAGTCTGGTAAACGATGTCTTCACCGAACGGAAAGCCCAGAATATCCTGGACCGTAAGGTGAGTGATCATAGAGGCCATTTCATTAACCTGCTCGCAGTCTGTTTGGATTACAAGAGTTGCCTCCTTTGGTGCAATCTTCGAGGCTATAACAGTCACAACAAATCCACAGGCTCCAGGGTTGATTTCAACCTTAGTCATCCATTATCTCCATCATGACCAGTTCCAAAACGGCCTCAAGAAATTGTGGCAAGAAAGATATTAATGTGATTTTAATTCTTTTAGAAACCTTAATCCTTTAGAAAGCATAGTGGGGCACCTTGCTTCACAGGCACAGATACTATTCTTACCTTGCATTAAAGGGTAAAGAACTATGCTGAAGAGCATAGCAGAAACCGCTCCACCCAAAAAAGGACCCATGATATACACAGTAAGAAAGCCACTGCGGGGGCCCGGGATGGCTACTTCCCGCCACCCCGAAAAATAGGCCACGAGCCTTGGGCCAAAATCACGGGCAGGATTGATGCCTGCTTGGGTTAACGGAGACAAAATAGAAATAATTGCCGTCACGGTAAGGCCGATGAAGATGGGTGCAATATCGCTGGAGGGACGCCCCACGTTGCAATCCTCGGTCAGGAGGAGAATGATGGTCACCAATAAGAAGGTGCCAATCGCCTCGACAAAAAAACCCTTTATCAAGGAAACATCAGATAAAGCCGCAGGAAAGGAAGGATTAGGAAAGTACTCACCGAACATCATGGCCGTTTTGAGCGAGTCTGCCGCACCTCGGACTATATGGTGCACAGTTTCGAAGTTAGCAATGGAATTTGAAAAAACGCCGAGAACTGCTAAGCCAGCCGATAATGCTCCCATGAATTGGGCAGCTAGGTATACGGGCAATTTCCAGGGTTTCATTCTTCCGGCCATGACCATAGCCAGACTCACGGCAGGGTTTAAATGGGCACAGGAAAGATGTCGAGTGGCATAAATCGTCAGTGTGACCCCAATCCCCCATATTCCTGCAACCTGGAACACGCCCATATTGGTCGAATGGGACAGATGTGGCTACTGCCCCACATCCAAAGAAGGTCAGGGCAAATATACCGGTCAGCTCTCCGGCGAAGCTATATAAATGGTTCAAGACTTGCTCCTAACGCATCCTTGCTGCTGAACCTCAACCATCGGCTTCTTTGAGTTCTTGGGTAATCGCCTTGATCAGATCCTCCTGTGCAGGGATGAGGCTCTCAAATCGGAGTTCTTCATTTATGGCGATGGAGGGGAGCGACCTGGCTCTAAATTTCTTAAACATCTCGATTCCTTCTCGATTCCGCAGACTCCATTCATGGTAATCGATTTTGTCTTTAATTCCTTTCGGAAGATCTGCCACGGCTGCCACCATGTAGACGCAGGCAGCTCACTGAGCAAAATCGGTGACGAAGACATCCACCCGTACTTTTTCCATCTGGCCCTCTTTATGGAACGATACCGCTGATAATGGCATATCCAAATTTCTCCGAAAGAAGGTGCTCTGCCATCTGGTCTAATTCGCTTTCATCCTTGGCTTCGTATACCCCCAAGCCTATGGCGTCCTTGAAGGCGTTCATGACTTCATTGTAAAGGACTGGTAGTTCGTCTTTCCAGGGATCCTTGATATCGGCAGTCAATTCATACCCCTTCACATTGTTCAGTCCCGCATTCACGAATATGTCCATTGTCTCCTTCAAGGATTGGGCCCCTGCCAGACAACAGGCATAGAGAAGGGGGGTGTGTAATTCCTTTGGGACCTCGCCTTTGGTGATGACGTCGGAGACAGCTACCTTCTTGCCCGACTTCACCACGTGGGCCATATTTCGGATCACCTGGACCTTATCTCGAAAAAGGCAGAGGGAACATTCGCTGATCGCAGCATCAAAGGAGCCTTTTCCAAAAGGCATCTTATGGACGTCTCCCTTTCTGAAGGAGGCCAGATGACCGAGTCCCAAATTCTTGGCTCTTTCGGTAGCATGAACCACCATCTTCTCCGAAAGATCGAAACCTACCACCTCGGCCTCAAATTTCATGGCCAAATAAAGAGCAGTCTCTCCGGAGCCTGAAGCCACATCCAATATCCGAGTCCCCTTTCGAACACCGACCTCTCTGGCGAGCTTCTCCGTATAGTTCACCCCGCCGGGATGAAAGTTCTCAATCCCTTTGATCAGTTGATCCTCATAATATTTTACAGTAAATTCTTGGAGTGCTTCCCCTTCAGTCATCACCTTTTCCATTATTTATACTCCAGATAGTTAACTACAACAGCAGCAAGTATTTTTCTCGTCGACTTCGGGCTTCTGGGCTGTCACCCGAATACTTGCGATCTTGCCTTCCACTGCCTTGATCTCTTTCTGACCGAGAGGATTCTCGAAAAGTGACGAATTCGTCTCTTTAAACATGGAGATCTCTTCATGGGAATAGATATGCTTCGACTCGATAGCGACATTAGTAAATCCTGAGGCACGAATCTTCGAGAGATAATCCTGTTCCTTAAGGGCTCCTCCAATGCAACTCGTCCAGGCTTCTACATCTTGCTTAATAAATTTTGGAAGTTTGCCGTCGGTGACAATATCTGAGACAGCAATCCGTCCCTTCGGTTTGAGAACTCGGAAAATCTCTCGAAAGACGGAATCCTTGTCAGGAGAGAGATTGATCACACAGTTGGAGATGACGACGTCAACCGAGTTTTCAGGTAAGGGAATCGACTCCATCTCTCCCATCTTAAACTCTACATTGGTAAACCCCATATTTCTTGCATTTTCCTGAGCTCGATGGATCATCTCCTCCGTCATATCCAGTCCAATGACCTTCCCCTGAGGGCCAACTTTCTTGGCGGCCAAAAAGGCATCGATCCCCCCGCCTGAACCAAGATCGAGAACCACCTCTCCGGGGTTGAGATTAGCGATGGCTGTGGGATTTCCACAACCCATGGACATATCGGTTACATCTTTGGATAGACCCTCAATCTCTTCCTTTCGATAGAGGGCATCCACATAGGCTCGGTTGGCAGCTTCATCACTGGGACAGCAACAACTTTTGTTGACCTTTGCCAATTTAGAGTATTTTTCTTTTACGACCTGTTTGATCTCCTTCTTTCTTGTTGCCTTCCTTTTCACCTATTCCTCCCTTCTTTTTCAAACGATCCATCCCTTTAGCTACCTCTATCGCTACTGCCCGAGCGAGGTCCAGGTCGAATTGTTCCCTCGTTCCCCTCATTTCCAGATGGAGTTTTCTAAGAATGTCAGGGATGATCAATCCGCGTGCAACCGGATGGCTGTATTTCTCTGTTCCGATTTGGGCGCATCGCTTTTCACAACCATCTAAGGTCAAAGTGGGAAATCGCTGGGCAAAAGTCCTCTCCTGCTCATCACCTGCCAGGAAGAGAGGCAGGCAGATCGTAGCCGTCTCATCCGGTTTGATTTCCTCCATAAGGATTCGAACGATAGCCCGGGTAAGGGTCCCTTCGGGTAGATCCTCTCCGCAGCAAGCGATCACCCCGATGCGTCGGGAAGATGGTTTTTCACTCATGTTGCTCCTTCATTCTATTCATTTGGTTACAGATTTCGTCAGCCAGGAGGCTGACCAGTCGCCTTCCTCCTTCTTCCAAATGGAGGACCGTTCCAAGATTAAGCTCATTCGGATTAAGATCCCTGTGCTTCCGAAAAAGGCCCATAATGGTCAAAGAGATGGGGGGCTTCGGCGCTACCCGCTCGATATTCTTACAGGCACACCTTTTGCCACATCCATCCAGAGCGATAGCCGGATTTTCCTTGACTAGGGAGATGGCTTCTTCGTCACCCTTCACCAGTAGGGCCAGACAAAGAAGACGGCTTGATTGAGGTTTCCGTTTTTCTACTATTTCATAAGCCGCCTCGCGGCAGATGGTCCCGTAGGCCTTGCCGATGCCACTGCAGGGGATGATTACAAAGGTTTGTTTCATCATTCAGTTCTTCCCAGCCTTTGGCGAATGGCCTCGATCAGACTATCCGAGTCGGGAATGGAGTCAAACACAATTTCTTCATTCATCAAAATAGAAGGCACATTTGGCTTTCGATCCAGTTTCCTCCTCACTTGCTTTAGCCTTTCGAGGCCTTCAGGCCTCGATATATCCATCATCGAATAGGTCAGTTGGCCCTTGAAAATAGGGGAGACCTCATCCAGGGCCTCCATGGCCAGTTGGCAGAGGATTCAGTTGGGCCACCCCACAATCTCAACAATGAGGTTTTTTGCATGATCGTTCATCATATCTTCCCCCACTACAAAATCCGCAAACGTCTCTATCGCGATCCCCTAAGCTTTATGCTGGAGGAAATACTTATCCTTTGCCTTAATCCTCACAAATAAGCGAAGGCAGCATTCTCCCCCCTATCATATCCTTCCAGAGGAGTGCCCAGCAAGTGGACAGTAAGGATTTCTCCAAAGAACCACGTATGGGTTCCTAACTCCGCTGTCTGTACGACCCGGCACTCTGTATTAACCGGACACTCATCAATCAGGTAGCCGTTCACTTGGCTGGCGCGGACAGGTGTCAAACCGGTCTCCTTGAACTTATCTACCTTTCGTCCGGAGTGGGTGCCGCAGTAGTCGATGGCCGGTCGCAGATCGGCTTTGGGGATGTTAACTACGAATTCCCCGTATTTTGTCATCAGCCCGTGACTGTACTGGCCCCGGCCGATGCCGATGCCCAGCATGGGCGGCTTGAAGGAGACGGGATGGACGAAGTGGATGGTGATGATGTTGCGGTCACGATCGCCGCCCACGGTGACCAGAACGACTGGGAATTTAGGAAACTGGTAGATCCCTTGAAGAATGGGTACTTCATGTTTCACGAGTGGAGTCTCTTTCATCATCTCGTTCCTTTGGGTATCCACGTTGGTTCAGCCTTCCTTCTGGCTACGGATGCCGCTGTAAATCGTTCTACACGTAGGGGAGGCCCCCCCTTTCAACCCCTGTGGGTTTCCGCACGCCTCTGAACGAAGAAGCCTTTGTTGGTAGGAGGTCGGGTCTAAAAAGCGATCAGAGAGATTTATAGTGCCGGATGGCCGAAGAGAAAAGAGCCACGCCCTTCCATGCGGATCTTCTTGAAAGAGGTGCAGATTGTAGACCAAAGACGAGTTAAGATTTAGGATATTTCCGGCCAGAGGCGTCTCAATATATTTAATTTTGTTCGTTATAGCAAAGACGATAACGTCTCCAGGGGAAACGGACTGTCCCTCCTCGACAAGATATTCTAAACTTACGACGTTCCCCGCCAAAATAACTCCGGCCTGAGTCAAACCAACAACTAAGGTCACACCGTCCCCCCTAATCCAGAGTTCAGGGCCTGACACGTAGTAGCAATCTTGAGAAATTTCTATTCGATGTCCATTGAAGCCTTCTATGATAAGCATTTTATCGTGTGGTCCTTTTGTGATGACGGTTTAACCCCGGTTTTCATTTAACCTTCGATCTCTCGAAACTCAACCACCAGTTGTTCTCCCTTCGCTTCCAAGACGGCGTAAGTGCCTTTATTCCCTTCCAGAGGTTTAATCTCACCCACATTCACAAAATGGCGATTGGGAAGAGATTTATACAAAGGATCACGGGTGTGATTAAAAATATAAAGATTGGCCCAAAACTGCTTCGCGACTGTTTCAAAGGCAGGGGAGACATACTCATCCCTCAGGTAATTACTTAGATAGATGATTGCGTTGATGTCAGCCCCGTACTTGGCATATTCTGAATATCCGGGGATTTCCTCCATGGCCCCCCCGTGAAAAGCGATCCCTCTCAACTTCCCAAGTCGGAATTCAAGAAGGGCTGGAAGTTGAGACGGAAATTGACTTCCGGGGTTGGAGACTTCCTTAGACTCCCTGATTCTGAGGTCAGAAGGGTCCTCCAAAAGGATAACTTTCGCCTTGTCTAATTCAAAAAAGATCTCGTCGCGAAAGAATCCTTCTCCCACGAGACCACCCAAACAGATCAGCCTGTCAAATTTTTTACCGGAAAGTTGTCCCAGAACTTTCTTCAGGTTTTGGAGGTCTCCACGGATGCCAGAGAATACCCCGATCCTTTCCCACTGCTCTTCAACGGTGAGAATGTTCATCTCAGCGGTAGGAAGTCCTTCTTTTTGATCCAATTCAAGAGCCTTGGCCACCTGGTCAGGGCAGGAAGTGCCCTCGCGACAAGGTATTCCCTTCAGGAGAGGTATTAGCTCTTCAATACGTTTTCCCTGAAGGATTTTACAGATGAGATGCGAGTTTCCTCGGCATCCCCCTCCCAGGAAACTTAACTGCTTGAGGATTCCTCCTTCGATATCTAAGTGAATTTCCTTTGGACAGATCCCTGTCGGTTTAAAACGTTTCTTCATCTGGACATTCCATCTCTTTTCCTTCCATGACTCTTTCAATCGTTGTTCTCAGAAGATGAGGGCCAGGAATCCTTTCGAAAGTTAAGTGTTCGTTAATCAGAATAGAAGGGATGGGTGGATTCTTCCCCAACTTTCGAGTGAGTTCCAGATATCTTTCAGCCCCTTCTCGCTCCTTTAAAAGAACCACTCGCCATTCTACTCGGTTCCCAAAAGAAGGCGCTACCTCTCTCACCGATTTGATGGCATATTCACAAGGGATGCAGTGAGGACCCTCTGAGATGACCTCGATTAAAATCCTTTCCCTTTGAGAAATAGAAGCGTCATCACAGAATTGTGAAGCTTTGTTATGTCCTGCCATCTTCGCCTGGTTAGGATGTCGGAATCGCATCCAGGATATGCTGGATATGAGGGAATTTGTCCTTCATATGGGGCAAATGCATCGATTCCATAAACTCCCTTTGAAAGGTTGGGTCGACCGCCAGTTCCACATACTCCACCTGCCTTGAAATGACATTGGCTTCGTCCCGTTTGGTTTTGTTCAGCAAGGCGATTCGTGCGCCGTCACCGGCG
>DASPPQ010000229.1:0-5707 GCA_035625415.1 Thermodesulfobacteriota bacterium | reverse complement strand
TCCCTTTTGCCCGATCTTCCATGCTTCTCCCACTTTGATGCCAAACTGCTCAATATCTTCTCCTTCGAGAGAGGGGACGGTCAGAATAACGATCTGGGTCGAATCCGACTGCTCAAAGGCCCTTAACCCTTGTTCAATCTTCGACTTAGCAGAGAGGCTGATCATCCCTGCATAATCGTTGACATAGCCCTGGAGTTGTGGGACGTCAAGGCCGTAAGCGGGGAATGGCAGGCAGCAACAAACTACCATCATAATTGGAAGGAGGGTGTATCGATGCTTCATATCGAACTTCAATCTTCTTAACCTTATCCTTAACCTCAATCCTGAATTTTAGAACTTTACCTGGGGAGCTTTTGAAGCCCCTGGCTCGGCCTTAAAAGGCTCTTTCAGTGTCAGATGGAGCAAAAGGCTATTGGTCAAACTGTTTGGGAATATCCGAATGGAAGTGTTGAAGACCTCGACCGCCTTGTTGTAACGGGTCCTTGTGACATTGATCCTGTTCTCTGTTCCTTCCAACTGATGCTGGAGGTCCTGGAAGTTCTGGTTCGCTTTGAGATCAGGATAGCGCTCGACAACGACCATCAACCTTGCAAGTGCGCTGCTCATCCCAGCTTGGGCCTCTTGAAATTGTGAGAAGGCGTTGGGATTGTCAATGATATTTTTGGGCACCTGCAGCGCCCCGACCTTCGCCCTTGCCTCCGTGACGGCAGTGAGCGTTTCCCTTTCATGCTTGGCATAGGCCTTTACGACTTCGACGAGGTTAGGGATAAGGTCATTTCTTCTCTGATAGGAGGCTTCAACGTCTCCCCAGGCCGCCTTGACCGCCTCCTCATTCTGCTGCATTGTGTTATAGCCACAACCGGAAAGGGTACCAACAACGAAAGCAAACAGAACCAACGTGATCCATACCGATTCTTTTCTCATCTTTTTCCCTCCTGTTCATCCCGTAGACACCCGTTTCACTCATCCCGGCAAGAAGAAATGCCCTCCATTTCATCGCTGTAACGGTCATGTCTTTCAGCACAATATAATAATGTAACAAGAATTTTCTTTCAAGTTCTGACGAAGTTTTGCAGCGGGACCTCTTCACTTTAACTTCGTACAATTTATGGTCAGTGATCCGAAGGCGAAAGAGATTATTAAGGAGTTGAAGATAAAGCCAAAAAGTGTAAGGAAAGTCTCCAGCACGGTAATGAGTATAAAGGTTCATGGGGTGAAACCTGTCTCAATTTAGATGATCCTTCTTGCTATGATAGATTCGAATGATTATCTTAAAAGTGAAGATGAAAGGAGGTAGGTATCATGGCTCTCAAGATGAAAAGTGAAAAAGAATTGGGATGCAGAGACTTCAAACAGGACTGTGATTTTTCTGTTCGGGCGAAATCGGAAGACGAAATATTAGACAGGTGCAGGGTACATGCTTGCAAGGCCCACGGGAAGTGCGACGATTCGCCTGAAACCCGGGAAAAAATCAGGTCGCGTATCAGGGCCGTTATGTGACGTGACCCTGCTGAAGAGAGATGCAATAAATTAGTTTATCAATAATAAAAATGGTGATTTTGGGAACCCGCAACCTATCAGAAGACTGAAAGATTCCAAGCCTTCAGGGGTCCGGCAAGTAAACCAGAGAATAAAAGGTTTCTCGAAAGCCGGCTTCGAAAAGAGAAGAGACCCAGCATCTTAGCAGGGTCTCTTTGTGAAAAAGGATCGGACAGGGAATTTATGAATTTATAAAATTTTTCCGAAACACTTCTTAAATCTTTCAGGGACGATATCTTCATTTCGATTCTTTCAACTTGCCTTTTGTCTAACTTCTAATACATCTTCTGTAAAAAATTTCTGCGTTGATAGACTGCGCCGCATCTGATCAGCCTTCTCCTGCCTGTTTTTGACTGTAAGAGCAAAAACGAGCTTGGGACATTTTTGTCAATCGATGTGATATTTTGTATCAATGGGACTGAAAATTACCACGAATGCTTAAATGGGCATAGAAGGTAATCAGTTGAATATATTCTGTAATTAATATTGGCAACCCGTTGGCACATTTCTTGGGATTTTGCATAGATTTTGCAGCCAAAGTATCACAAACCCGTACAGCTCTCTGATACAGTACCAGTCTGGAAAGTTTCGAAAAATGAAATGGCTATCATTGCGATTTTGCGTAATTCCGTATTTTTGTGGTTCTTTCAGCTTAAGCTGTGGCCGAGATCAAAACTGTCAGATCAGGTCCCAGTAAGCACATTTAGAAAAATAAGTGTGCTTTTGATCAATATCCTTCAGATCGCTTCCACGGGGCTACCCGCATGCCTCGCGCTCTGCGGGAGCAGGTTCACCGTACTCACCCTTAAACAGATAGGAGGAAAAATGTATAGTAGACTCAGTGCACGACAAAACGCCATAAGAGATGCAAAAAATAATCTTCCTGGCAGGGGCGACCAGCAATTCTCTTCGTTTGAGAAAGAGCTGATGGCGATGGCCAGGCATGAGGCTCGCCAAATAACCTCTTCATACGCTCCGAAATTGGAGGTCCTCAATGGAAAATACAAACCTTTGCTCAAGGATTTTGAGCGGATCTCTAAGGACTATGATGCTCATGCGGCCAAGATCGGTCGCAGCGAACCAAGTGTGGAGCTGAGTAGGACAAAGTACTACGTTTTGATGCTTTTATTTGTCCTGGGTGAAATCCCTATGAATTCACTTGCCTTCGCGGTGTTTGGAGAAAACCAGATCTTCACGTGGGTCATGGCGGTTGGCGTAGCCGCAGCGATTCCATGGATTGCCCACTCCATGGGGATTCTTTTCAAGCGTTGGACTGTTCCATGGTGGAAGAATGGTATTGCCGTCGGGTCACTCCTCTTCCTTACCATCGTCGGCTTGATTGCAATCGGCTACGTGCGTGTCCAGTACCTGGGTGACCTCAGCAAAGCGGGGGCAGTAAGCAGCTTCGGCAATAGTACCCTGATCGGTGCTGCCTTCGTTGGGCTGAACCTGGTCATCCTAGCGGCAGCAACACTCTGCTCCTATTTTGCGCACGATGCGGATTCCATGCTGGAGCATTTACATCGTAGGACAAACCAGCTCGATAAGGCTACCCGAACTGCTGAAGCAAAGTATAGGAAAATCCTGGCCGAACAACAAGAAAAACTGCACCGGATTCAGCAACGGACCCAGGAAATCATCCATTACTACCGCAAGATCAACCTGCGCAGGCGCCCGGACCATGAAAAACCCAAATCCTTTGACCGGGACCACGAGCTGGGTGTAGAGTTTGGAAACGGAGACGAAGGCCCGAAATTGGAACCCGAGACCGCCCCTCTGAAAATGGTGGTGGCCAAACAAACCCGTTCTTAGCGATTGAGGTGGAATATCAAAATGAAACAGCGGCAACTGAAAGTATTTGGGCTTATCATTGTTGGCGCACTTTTCTTATGCGACCCATTGGGGTGGAGTGCTGAAGCCGCCGGAAAACCCGAAAACTCCCATCAACATCCACGGCTCATCATGATTCTTGTGGACATGTCGGGCAGCGCGGACCAAGCTCGACATACGGTCTGTAAGGAGGCGTTTGAGAAGATCTATAAGAACCTTCGGCATGGGGATCGCGTGGTCGTGGGGACCATCGCCAGTCAGTCCTATATCGATTTCAAGCCGACCGTGGATGAGGAAATTCCGATAAAAACTGTCTGGGATAACCGCTTGCAGTTTGAGAGAAACCTGACCAATAGCAAGGAGAAAATTCGAAGGGAAGTGGATATACTCTTATCGCACAAGGGGGGATCTCTCCTGACGGAGATTTTAGGTTCGCTGAATATTGCAGATGCCATTTTTCATGACGAGAAGGAGCGTCAAAAGATTTTGGTTATCCTCTCCGATATGATTCAGGATTCAAAGGAATACAAATTTGATAAGGACAAGATTACAGGCGAGTATATTAACAAAATTATCCGACATCGCCGAGAGAACAACCTCGTGCCAAGCCTTACCGGCGTCAAAGTTTATGTGGCAGGAGCCAGTGCGGCTGATCCCAATACATTTCGAGCGATACAAACGTTTTGGACTCGTTATTTTGCCGAAAGCGGCGCGGACTTCTCACCTTATCGCTACGGACACTCCCTGATCAATTTTGAAAACGGATCCTAAATGAATTGAATTCAGTGAAACAGGGCTATCCGTTCCGAAGTTTATTCGCCCAAAATTACCGCTGGATAAAAGCCATTTTTGACTTGCTTCCCTTCGGTTTACGGATTTCTAACAGTTTTTTCTATCGTTCGAAAACTTCCTTTTTGTTTAATACACGTAGGCAAATCTTTTATCATTAAGAGACCAGGTTTCAATCGAAGCTGTGGTATTGAGTCGCCTCGCTCCAAGGTTTTTTGTGTGAAAAAACTAATCTAAAATAGGACGTCGGTTGAAAATACAGTCCTTTTCTGCATAGAATACAGCATTCACCCTATTTCATCCAGGGATCATTCCTGATACTATCAATTGCAAAAAATTATGAAAGGAGGGTATTCCATGAACAAAACTAAACTTTTACTCATGCTAACGGCGGCTGTTTTTATTTTAACGACGGTTGTTTTTCTCAGTGGTCCAACGACCATTGGAGCGGCAGAAAAATGTGAGATCGTGGCTATTCGTGGTCGAGACAAGCTTGAACCTAACACGTTGACAGTCAAAAAGGGTGATTGTGTGGTATGGATTAATTTTATCAGTAGCAGTTCGGGATATCCGAGTCAGGATATCACCTTATCCTTTAAGGAAGGCGAGCAATGTGCACGTACGACTAAAGCTCCTGTTGGATTTAGAATGGATTATCCGAGTGGTTGCTATGTTGCTGGCTCGTTTAGTTATGGACAAACCGCCAGTTTAATGTTTGGAGAACCGGGTACTTATAATTACGACGTACAATTCAAAGAAGGGGGCAAGATTAGCGGAAAGATAATAGTCAAATAACGGTAAAATATGCTGTTCAACAACAAACCTTTCCTAATCTGATACAGAATGGAAGTTTAGATACTCCCGGAGTGAAACACGGCCGGTGAACATAGACTTTGTCTCGGACCAATTCTTTTTGATCAGCACAGCAAAATAGATATGGCCCATCAGGCTTGGTATCAAGGTGGCTGAAAAAAATCCGTGAAGAAGACGGCAGTAAAAAACGAAGTCCCAACCCAGGCCGAAAAGAGAAAGAGGCAGGAGGTCTCGAAAAGGTTTCCAGATGACGAAGCCGCTCAGAATCAGAAGGAAGAGATTTCCTGCTACTATCCAGTGAAAGACGATCTGGCCCGGATGGTATTTGTTTATCAGGGGATAGGATTTGGAAAGGCCGAAGAAATTTTTGAGAATCGCCAACAATATCTTCCCCTCTGCTCGATTGACAGCTACAGGGTTTGAACCGTGGGCAATAAAACTTTCATAGATGAAATGGGAGGCCAGGCCAATCAGAAGGAGTGCCGTTCCCCAGCGGTGCCAGGTAAATCCTATGGAAGTTGTTTCAGTGAAAGAGAGAATTGCCCGAGGTTGATAGACCATCCATCCAGAAATGGTTAGGATGATAACGGCCACTGTATTAGACCAATGGAAAACCCTCTGGAAAAGAGTATGTCGTTCGATTTTCTCTCCGCCTGAGATCGGAATGCTCCCTTCTTTCTCAGGATAGTCTACGGCGCGAGGCTGACGAAAAGCCCTTCGTGCGGCGTGAATTAAG
>DASPPQ010000228.1:0-7821 GCA_035625415.1 Thermodesulfobacteriota bacterium | reverse complement strand
AAAAGGCAGGGTCGTTTTGCACCCTGCCCTTAGCTATCTCCAGATTCCCAGAAAGAATTTGCTCGAAAATAACAAACTATTGAACGCGTTCCCAAGTTAAGACCGCGGTTACAAGCTTCCCATCTACCGGACTTGGCATTGGTGCCGTGCTGAGAATAAGCCTGTTCCCTTCGAACTGAACCTGCCGCACCTGAACGCTTCCAGTCCACATTTCATTCCAAGAAATGTCTACGTGATGCTTGACTGTTTTTCCATCATAAGTGTAGGTTCCACCGTAGGCAATCATGCTATTGAAGAGGTCAAGCCGGTCTTGATCCGTCATGCTGGCCTGACTAGCGGGCTTTGGCCTTTTGCTGTTAACGATTAGTACTAGCACACGACCGTCTCGGCCATAGGTGAGGAAGCCATGTGGAGATGGCCCTAAAAAGTCTGTCGTTTCACCCGTTGCCACCACTTTCGTGGTAAAACTGACAAGCCGCCATGTCCCATAGAATTGCTCATCCCCAGCGAAGAGTGTAGTTGAGACCAACAAAGCCAGGAAAATGCTAATAAGAAAACAAATTACTTTTTTTGAGATCATATCGTTTTCCCCCTTCCGAGTTTCTATTGGTTTATTTTCAAAAAGGCAGAAACTAAAGGCTCAATAAAAGGAAACGCTCCAAAGGGAAAATCTGAATCCCCTTGGAGCCTTCGTATAGGAACCTTCTGGAAAACCCATTTCATAAAATCCTCCAAAAGATTGGAGGTTAGGTTGTAAGGTTAGTTAGAGACAGGTGGGAACCAATGATTACAAAGTACTCTTAGATTGGTTGGCTGTCAAGGAAAAAATCTCTCTGGAAATTTCACTCGTATTGTTGATTTGCGATTGAAATGTTGCATAGAAGAGTGGAAATCGAAAAACAAGATTACAGGAAGTTATCTTCGGAAGGGGGGATGAAGACTTCACGTACTCATCTTCACTCGGAACCAATCCCGTAGTTTGAAAATTACGGTTAGAAAGTGAGTATTATTCTTCCCGTTCCGGGGCTTCTAAGATCAAAAACACATTCCGGGGCTTTTAAGATCAATACTTATAAAGCCCAATCTTGGAATGTCTCCTTGATCGAAAGGAGCAGGTGGCTTGGACTGTTCCTCAACTCCTGAAATGAAGGTAAATGGGAAAATCACTTCTTGACTCTCATTCCCAAGCTTGTCGATAACAGAGACCCTCAAGATAATTTGGTCTCCCTCTTTCAAAGCTATCCCTTTCGAACTGAAAGTGCTCCATTGGATGTAGCCCTTGAAGTGTTTTTGAAATCCTGGTTTAAGGTAGATCCAATCGGTTGGGTAATGACCGTAACCGGGCTGGTTCACTACCGAGGCAATTCGAAGCATCTGCCCATCGGGGTCTTCTCCTTCAAGATAAATTTTCCAGATATACCCATATATGCCCTTTTCTACAGCAAAACCATGCGTGATGATAGGTCCTTTTCCCTCTGGCTTGGCTTGAGCCTTATCCTGAGATACGCCAAGAAAAAAGATTCCTAAAATTATGCCCAAAAACCATAAAATGTTTTTAGTTTTCATCTTTTAACACCTCCTTACCAGCCAAAATGTAATCTCTCAGAGGCCAAATATCAAGGACTGTTGAATCGAAGAGATCCTCGTTTTAGACAACCTGCGTCGAATACTAAATGCTCGGTCAGAAAATGTTTGCGTTTCTTTCTTAGAAAAACTCTCGATTACGTGTCGTCATCTTCTAACTATATTGAAATCTACTCTTGAAGATTCCAGGAAGAAAAAGCGGAGAAAGTGGGATGAGGATAACACCTACGAGTCTACAGTCCTGGATAATTCGGCGAGTCGATGATTACCGAAAGAAATAAACAATGAAGGGCAGACCATTTCTGATCCTGCCCTTCCCCTCACGTGCTTATTTTCTTAGTGTTTGGGTTTTGCAGAAACTCGCTTTGCACTTGATCCTGTCTGAAGATTTCTTTCTTTAATGTTTTTCAAATGTCCGGTTTTTGAAAAGAAGAAATCATGGTGAGGGTACACCAATATCGTTCCCAAAAATCCTTCCTCCATTTCGAAGCTTATAATCTCCTGCGGTTTTCCAAACACTGAACGAATATGCTCAATCAGCATACCTTCTTCAAACCGCCATACCCCAATAGTCAACCCTTCATCATCTGGGATTTGTTCTATGATATACCATTCTCTGGGGTATAATACCGATGAGTTCTGTGATCCCGTGTTAGCTGGAGCTGGTAGCATTCTCTCTCCTTGAATAGCATCTGCTGCGAAGATCATTCCAGGAACCCCAAGGACAATCATCGCTAAGATGGGTATGATTCTCTTTTTCATGATTCGTCCCTCCTTCAACCAGAAGGGTTTCACCAAAGGCTGATTGAGCCAAGGCTGCTGTAAAAGGACATAACACCCGCCCTTTTGGAGGCATCAGATCAGCATTTTCTGGCTTCCCATTATTAAAAATGTTCATGCATATTCAAAAGGGCAAGTGGTGCGAAGAATTCAACAACCTGCTCTGATCAAATTCCTTTTGGTTTGCGGGATCTTATTACTGACTTACAGGTGAAACGTTGTATTAGGACCGAAACTTGGACATTCAATAATTCGGGGGGGGAGGAAGAGTTGAAAAAGGGTTTTGCGAACTTCACCCACTCTTCAATTGGGGCATACTTCTATAATCGAAGATTTACGGTTGAAATCATGCATGGGGGTTCAATATATGAGGAACTTAATGGTCAGAAAAAAAGGAATGCCACCTGCCAGAAAGCGGATGGCATTCCGCCCAAATCAGCTCATTCGAGATCTCATACTTTCTTCAAGGCGTCCATCACGATTTTCGGAGTTAAAGGAATGCGCCTGATCCGGACGCCCGTCGCATTGAAAAATGCATTGGCAACAGCGGGTGTTGCTGCGGGAACACCCACCTCGCCGATGCCACCCATTTTTTCAGTGCTCTTGACAATGTGAACCTCGATCTCGGGAGTTTCACTCATCTTCAATATCTTATAATCATTGAAATTGGACGATTTGACACCACCGTTGGCAAACTTGACCTCTTCCTTCAGTGCCGTGCTCAGAGAAATGATGATCCCTCCTTCTATTTGAGCAATGAGAGGATCGGGATTCACCACAGGTCCGCAATCCACAGCCGCGACAATACGATGCACCTTGATTGCGCCGTCTTTTTTGTCCACGGAGATTTCCGCCACCTGGGCCGTCCAGGTTCCAAAGCATGCATGCTGGGCAATACCGCGGCCTTCTCCTTTTGGAATGGCTTTGCCCCAGCCAGCCTTTTCAGCCACTGTCTCCAGCACCCGGCGAGCCCGCATATTGTTCTTTAAGCTCTGCAAACGAAACTCGAGGGGATCCTTTCCTGCTGCATGCGCCAGCTCGTCGACGAATGATTCGATGACAAAGGCATTTGGACCATTCTGGACCGAACGCCAGAAGGAGACGGGCGGAGGTAGGGAGGAGATAAGGAACTCTATGGAGAGGTTCGGTATCTCATACTGGATCCTGTTGTTCCACATCGGAGAGTCTGGAGCATCTGCCAGGCCCCATAAGCAAAAGAAATCGATTCCATCCTTTACTCCCCCAATGGAAGGGCTGACGAGCTTGTGAGACCATCCAACCAACTGCCCTTGAGCGTCAAGACCTGCCTCAATCCGGTGAGAGCATGGAGCACGAAAGACATCATACTTAATATCTTCTTCTCTTGTCCACATCACCTTGACCGGTTTTCCTACCGCCTTCGAGATCGTGACGGCTTCGGAGACGAAATCTGGCGTGAGGCGTCTGCCCAGGCCACATCCCATGGAGGTTGTATATACATTCACCTTCTCCTTGGGGAGCCCTGACACTTTCGAGGCAGCCTCTCGTGCGTCTGTCTGGGCTTGGGTAGGCGCCCACACTTCGCACCGGTCGTTTCCCACGTAAGCCGTGCAGTTCATCGGTTCCATGGTCGCATGGGCGACATACGGGGCGTAATAAGTTGCCTCGATCTTTTTGTTTGCTTCGCGGATAGCCTTGTTCGCCTCACCCGTATTCACTACGGATTTGCCGGGTTTGTTCAAATCTTCCATCAAAGACTTCTCAAGATAATCGTTGTCCAGGTCTGGAAAAACGCCTTTGTCCCATTTCACCTTGAGAGCATCCCGTCCTTTTAGGGCGGCACTGGTCGATTTCGCGCACACGGCGATGCCCATAGGAACAGAAAGAACTTTTTGCACCCCTTTGATCTGCTCTGCCCGTTTCTCATCGTAGGAGAGCGGCTTTGCTCCGAAAGCAGGAGGCCGTGCGATCACGGCGTAATGTAAATCCTTGAGAGCCATATCAAGACCAAAGACAGCCTTACCGCTCACCTTTTCCGGCAGATCCACGCGCGGCATGGATTTGCCAATGTATCTGAAATCCTTTTCATTCTTCAGTGGCGGTTCTTGTGGAATCTGGAGTTTGGCTGCTTTCAGGCAGAGTTGGCCGTATGTGAGGGTACGACCGCTTTTCGCATGTTTCACCGCACAATTGAAGGCCTTACATTCGTCTTCAGGAACCTTCCAGGTCTCCGCCGCCGCCTTAATGAGCACGGCCCGACCGGCTGCGCCTGCTTTTCGCATTGGTTCATAAAATCCCCTGACGCTGGTGCTCCCCCCGACGACCTGGGCACCCAGAAGGGGGTTTTTATATTCATCTCCGGCCGGAGCCTGGCGCACCCGAAGCTGTTTCCAGTCCGCTTCCAGTTCTTCTGCGATAATCATAGAAAGGGCAGTCAGAACGCCTTGGCCCATCTCGGAATTGGCGACGAATATGGCGATCTTGTTGTCGGGTGTGATTTTGAAGAATGCATTGGGACTGAAACTGTCTACCTCAGACGCATTGAGAAGCCGGGGGCCAAAAGGGGTGACAGACACTCCGATGGTTAAGCCGGCCGCTGCCAAGGAACTCTTCAAAAAAGCACGTCTCGTCATGGATGTTGTCATGATTTCTTCACCTCCCTTTTCGTCATCTGAATGGCAGTCTCGATCCCCTTTTTGATTCGCGGATAGGTTCCGCACCGGCAGATCACATCATCCATCTTGGCGATGACTTGATCTGCGTTCAGAGGAGCTTTCTGTGAGAGGAGGGCTGCCACCTGCATGATCACCCCGGGTTGACAGTAACCGCATTGCGGAACCTGTTCTTTAATCCAAGCCTGCTTCACGGGATGATTCTCCGGTAGCCCCTCGATCGTTATGATCTTCTTCCGCTGGACTTCACCCACGCTGATCGTGCAGGACCTCACGGCTTTTCCATCGATATGGACCGTACAAGACCCGCATTCACCAATACCGCAACTGTACTTGGTGCCCTTGAGGTTGAGAGCATCCCTGAGGACCCAGAGCAAGGGCGTGTCATTGGAGACATCTACTTGATAGACCTTGCCATTGACGTGAAGAGAAATCATAGTCTCCTCCTTTCATGTGAATTTCCCGAACCAAGGATACCAAAACCAATCATTTTGTCAATAAAAAAATGAAGTTGTGAAAATTATCTTTTGAGGATTATCGTTGGAAATCTGGAATAGCGATGTAGATTTTCCCCTTGAGAATTACAAAGAAGGAATCTTCAGAAAATGGGTTGCGGACTCCACCTGCAAGTCATTACTCGCAAGCACATTCAGGAATCGAAGATTATGAGTTGGGAGTAAGGATGACCCCGCGCTTCAGCGGCACGCTGAATGACCTGTACGAAGGCTGCATGGCAAAATGATGTATGGAAGCACATTCTCCCAAGCAAGCCAGGCGTGTCCGCTCAAAACACTTGTTAGGCGGCGTCTGGCTACTCCTTCTTACTGCTAACGGGCGACCCGCATCAGCAGAGCCTTGATCTCTTGATTGAAGGTTCTAACCCCTCCAACAGCCAACCCGCCCGCGATTACCTGCCATGATAGAAGAAGCTGGGTAAGCTTGAGCAGTTCGTCCTTAGGCTTCAGCTGTGCACAGATCGTTAGGAGGGTAGACCCCAGTGTGAGGATCAGTGCTACAAGTGCGACATAGGCTAGTGCTTTGGCCATCAATGTGCCTCCTTTCTTGAGTTTTCCATTAACCAGCTTGCTAGGAACATACGCTGCCTAACAATGTTTATATGGAACCGTATAATACCCCAAAGTATATGCAAACCCTTAATGATTATGGAACCCTACACCATTTGACAGAATATATCAACCGTTGAGTTCACGAAGGATTTCTTGGAAAAGAGGGTGGGAATAGCACCTAAAAGTCATTACTCCACATGCTCATCAGAGATGAGGATTACCATTGAAGAGAAGGAAATAAACTATGAAGCTGCATTTGATGCCAAAGATTTGTTAAGATCCGCTCAGTGCACTTAGAAGCTTTACCCCGTCAGGGCTTCCGCATCCGCTACAGGCGTCCCAGCCCGAACGGGCTGGATAGGGGCCGTTATTACCCCTGATGTCGTTATTACCCGTGATGATGTCATGAAATGCACCGGAAGAAGAGGGCAAGCCGTAAATCCCAGGGTTCAGATAACCCACGGAATGGCCCAGTTTCTGGTTGACGAGGGCGATCAGGCCAGCCCAGAGAGGGGCCACCGCGCTGGTTCCCCCAATGGTAAACTCTTTCCCATCTACCAAGACCTGGTAGCCAGTGACCGGGTCGGCATCGCCAGCCACGTCGGGCACGCCCCGCCCAATGCGCCCACCCGGGTTTGCCGATGGCGGGACGTTGGCATTAGCTTGCCACTTCGGCAGATCAAAGACATCACTGATCCCCCCACCAGTCGCGCCGCCACTAACTCCCTCGTTCCAAACAATCTCATTCGTAATTGTACTGCCGGATCCTTCCAGACGAGTGCCTCCGCAGGCCAGAGCGTATGGACTCGAAGCCGGAAAGTCGACATGGAGAAGACCATCTTCCACCCCATCGGTTGAGCCATTGTCCCCGGAGGCGCAGCAGATTGTCACGCCGAGGGCAGCAGCATCCTGGAAAGCTTGGTCCATGGCTTGCATAGCTTGATTTGTCCAACCTGATTCCGCAGCGCCCCAGCTGATCGAGACCGCGGATGGTTTATTTATGGTATCGTGGATAGCGGTGTTAACGGCATCCAGGAAACCGGCGTCGGTGTTGGTGGTGAAGTAGACCACAATCTTTGCCCCAGGGGCCACAGCGCCCGCTACCTCAATGTCGAGCATCACTTCACCGTCCGGACCATTGGGGTCTCCCGTCGGCTGGTTGTGTCCCCCATCGACCGACATGGCAGTGACCACCGGCTCGGGAATTCCTAGGTTTTGGAAGTAGGTCGTGAGATCCGAGCTGCTGTAACCGCCGCCCAACTCGATAATCGCAATGCACTGACCTTGCCCGTTGATTCCCGGGGGAAAGTCATAGAGTTCTCCTATTTGAGGAGGTGTGTAGGAGATCCCCCCAGTACGAGGTCGCACTGCTCCCTTCTTTCCACCGTACAAGCGCATGTGAGGCTTGGCCTGCGGCCGATTGTCGAGACCGAAGACCCGCTCTATTATCGGAGCAAGATCTTCTGGCACGCGCACGGGCCCAGTGCGCCCACGGTAAGTCCCCTTCGGATGCTTATAACGTGCCAGAGAAACTCCAAAAGCTTTGCTAAAGGCAGCCACTGTCCCCGATAGCACCAGGCGACGCTGCGCGGGGCTGATTTCTACCACGTCGAGGCCATGCTCATGGGCAAACACCTCCACTTTTTCCAGTTCAGCGGGGTCAGCCCCATGGGCGGCGGCAAACTCTTCATGGGTAAAGTGCTTGCGCTCCTGCGGCCGTAGAGCGCTAATCTCCTCCA
>DASPPQ010000227.1:0-10323 GCA_035625415.1 Thermodesulfobacteriota bacterium | reverse complement strand
TTCTCTCCTTCAATATAGAGGTCATTTCCTCTAACATCATTGACGACAATCACTGGAAGGTCGTCGACGACCAATCTCCGGATCGCTTCCGGACCAAGGTCCTCATACGCTACAATCTCGGCCTTCTTCACCCGTTTGGCCAGAAGGGCTCCAGCCCCTCCTGTCGCAGCAAAATAGACTGCCTTATACTTTTTCATCGCCTCTTTGACTGCGTCAGACCGCATCCCCTTCCCAATCATTCCCTTCAGCCCTCTCTGGATCAAAGATGGGGCGTAGGCATCCATACGATAACTGGTCGTGGGACCTGCTGAACCGAAGACCTGTCCCGGCTTAGCAGGTGTGGGACCCACGTAGTAGATGATCTGGCCTTTGATATCAAAGGGGAGGGTCTTCCCTCCTTTCAACAGATCAAGAAGCCTCTTGTGGGCAGCATCCCTTCCCGTAAAGATAGTCCCGTTGATCAGGACGCGATCACCTATTCCTAATTTTTCCACATCCTCATCGGTTAAAGGTGGTTTCAACCGAATGGGTTGATTCATATATCCCTCGCGTCCGTGTCCGTCATCCGTGTTCGTATTAGAAGTCCGTTCCGGAGGTCCTCTTCTCGGACACGTGACACGGTAACCGGACATGTTTTCTTAGATGATCGCCTCTTTGTGTCTCTGTGCATGACACTGGATATTCACTGCCAAGGGGAAACTTGCGATATGACATGGCATCATCAAAATATGAACGGCCAAAGAAGTCGTTCGCCCTCCCAATCCCTGCGGCCCGATCCCAAGTTTATTGATCTCAGTCAGGATCTCCGATTCCAACTTATCCAACTCTGGATCCGGATTTCTGCTTCCCAGGGATCTGAGTAAACTCTTTTTCGCAAGAAGAGCAGCTTGCTCAAAAGTGCCTCCGATCCCCACTCCTACAATGGTTGGAGGACAGGGATTCGACCCTGATTCCTTTACTCTCTCCACCACAAATCGCTTGATACCCTCGATCCCGTCCGACGGGGTGAGCATTGTTACCCGGCTCATATTTTCACTGCCACCCCCTTTGGGCGCTACAGTAATCTTAACTTTATCTCCGGGAACCACCTCTGTATGGATGATCGCAGGCGTATTGTCTCCTGTGTTCGCCCGCGTGAAAGGGTGGCAAATAGACTTTCTCAGGTACCCATCCCGGTATCCTTGACGGACACCCTCCTGGACGGCTTCGTTCAGGTCTCCCCCCACCAGATGGACATCCTGACCTAATTCTACAAATGCCACTGCAAAACCTGTGTCCTGACAAATCGGGACTTTTTCCTCTTTTGCAATTCGGGCATTCTCCTTCAATTCTTTTAGTATCTCCACGCCCAAGGGCGACCCCTCCCCCTCCATCGCTCGATCAAAGGCTTGAAGAATGTCCTCTCCGAGATCGGTGTTGGCCTTCATACAAAGGTCCCTTACCCTCTCAGTGATCAACTTCACGTTGACCTCTCGCATATGACCCTCTCCACCCCTCTCCTTCTCCCTCTCCCCTCAGAGACTGTGTCGTATTATGATTTACCGGATAGGCAAACACAATATGTCGTAGGGGCTCAATTCATTGAGCCCTATTGGTAGGCTTGATAAATCAAGCCCCCACAATTGTGATACAGTCCCTCAGGGGAGAGGGGCGGGTGAGGGGGTTACAATTTTAGCTCTGAAATACTTTTCTTCACACTCTCTGCGGACTTGGCAACCAGTTTTTTCTCTTCCTCTGTCAACTGAAGTTCGATGATTGCCTCCACTCCTCCCGCACCCAACTTAACGGGAACGCCGAAGCAAATGTCTTTCAGCCCGTATTCTCCGTCCAGAAAAACACAGCAAGGAAGAATTCTTTTCTTATCTTTGAGAATCGCCTCTGTCATCTGGATAGCTGCCGCTGAGGGGGCATAGAAGGCGCTTCCCGTTTTGAGGAGGTTGACGATTTCTCCACCACCCTTGCGAGTTCGATCAACCAGCCTGTCAATGGTTTCCTTAGGAAGAAGCTGTGAAAGAGGAATACCGCTGACCGTGGTAAACCTCGGGAGGGGAACCATCTCGTCACCATGCCCTCCCAGAAGGAGCGCTTGGATATCCTCAACGGAAACACCCAATTCCATGGCAATGAAAGCCTTGAACCGGGCTGTATCAAGAATCCCCGCCATCCCCATCACCCTCTGTTTTGGGAACCCGCTCTTTTTGCAGGCCAGATAGGTCATGGTATCCAGAGGATTGGTCACCATGATGAGAACAGCTTTTGGAGATTTTTCGACGACTTGGCCTACCACCGTTTCGATGATCTTCTTATTAATCTCCAGAAGGTCCTCCCGGCTCATCCCCGGCTTTCGAGGAACACCCGATGTAACAATGACCACATCGGAATCCCTTGTCTCCTCGTACCCGTTTGAACCGAGGACTTTTGAATCGAAACCTTCCACGGGACTTGCTTGGAGGAGGTCAAGAGCTTTGCCTTGAGGAATCCCCTCGAGGATATCCACCAAAACGACGTCGCCCAGTTCCTTTTCAGCCGCCCAGTGTGCCGCTGTCGCTCCGACGAAGCCTGCACCGATAATTGAAATCTTCTTTCTTCCCATAAAAACCCCTCCTCTCGGATATACGATGAACTGTGCACATTAAACGATGAACAAAAAGAGCCCAGACATTATCTGCAAACAGTTCATTGTTTATTGTCCATCGTTTATTGTTCATCGTTTATTGTTCATTGTTTATTGTTGACTTTTTCGATTCAATTCGATAGCCCTTCGAATGGAAGCCGCAGGTCTTCCGGATAATCAGCTCGGGCTCTAAAACAATCTCCTTTGAAGGCCCCACCTTCCTTCCCTCAATCCTTTCCACCAACGTCTTCACGGCCAAAGCCCCCATCTCGTACTTCTTTTGACCGATCGTTGTCAATTCAATCCCCTTCATGGATGTGAATTCGATATCGTTAAATCCTATCAATGCGATGTCTTCCGGAACCTTCATGCCCTCTTCAACGATCGCCTGATACGTTCCCAGAGCCATGTAGTCGTTCGTAGCGAAAATGGCCGTTGGGGGCCGCTTCATCTTAAGAAATTCCTTGCCTCCCCGATAACCGGATCCTCTTAAGAAATCCCCTTCTAAGAAATAATCCCCCATGACTTCCCGACCGTAAGCAGTAAGCGCCTTCTTTCCACCCTCAAGACGTTCAAAGCCAACTGACGATTCAGAAGATCCGCCGATCACTCCAATCCGGTCATGGCCGAGCTTGATCAAGTGCTCCACCGCCAAAAAACCCCCAAAAATATTGTCTACCCCGATGTAATCGATCTTCTCTCTCACCGTCGGATGGTAGGTTCTACGATTGACCAGTATAATGGGAAATCCTTCTTCAGCCAATCCAATGATATTGGGGTCACCCATATGTGCTGAAGTAAAAATGATGCCGTCTACCCCTTTGCTTCGTAGCATATCGATATACTGTTTTTCAACCGAAAGGTCATAATTCGTGCTACAGAGAATGATATTATACCCCAGGCTGATGGCGGTTGTTTCGATCCCCTGGGACAACTCTGTATAGAAGGGGTTGGCAATGGTCGTAATGACGAGACCCAATGTTTTGGTTTGCCTCATCACCAGGCTCCTGGCGATGAAGTTTGGAAGGTAATTCACTTCTCTCGCGATGGAGAGAATTTTCTCTTTGGTCTCATTCCTGATCCGAGACTTATTATTAAGCGCCCTCGAAACCGTGGTATGCGAGACATCGGCCATTCGGGCAATATCTTTAATAGTAGTCTTCTTTTGCATGCTATTGCGTTAACGATAACACAAAAATTTTAACTTTTCAATAAAATTAGAAATTATTCATCATATTAGATAGTTATATTGTTACGCCAGCGTGGTGCGTCAACGCTAACATTTACAGATTTCTCTTGTCAAGAAAAATATTTGGTCTCTTCTCGTTTGGTGGGAATTCTTACTGAGAAAACCTGCGGGTGGTCGTTAAAAGACCGACGACAAAGATGTGGCGTTCCGGCGTTCACCGGAAGGGACTGCTTCCTGAATGAACGGAGACGCTATGACTTGATACAACAAGATATGATCTGAGCAAAATCGAATATTCTTTGTTGATGTGGACGAAATGAGTAGCCAAAAAGTTTAGTGGACTTTTTTCTTGTAGCCCTCCCAGTACTTATCCCTTAAACCCTTCTTGTGAATTTTTCCAGAGCCGGTTCTAGGAAGGGCCCCGATGAAATCAATCGATTTAGGTGCCTTATAATGGGCCAATCTCTCCTTACAAAACTGAATAATCTCTTGTTCGGTCGCGTTTTGCCCTGACTTCAACACGACGAACCCTTTTACGGCCTCGCCCCATTTTTGATCTGGAATTCCGATGACTGCACATTCTAAAATGGCCGGGTGCGCGTAAAGGACATTTTCAACTTCCGTCGAATAGACATTTTCTCCTCCGGTCAGGATCATGTCCTTCTTCCGATCAACGATCGTGACATAGCCCTCCTCGTCCATCACCGCCATGTCGCCGGTATAGAGCCAGCCATCTTTAATCGATTTCTTCGTCTCCTCAGGTAATTTCCAATACCCTTTCGTTACAATATCTCCTTTGACGATGATCTCGCCGACCTGTTTCTCATTCTTCGTAATTTCCTTTCCCTGTTCATCGACCACCCTCAGCTCCACGCCAATGAATTCCCTTCCCGTCTTCGACTTAAATCGAAGTTGATCCTCATCGGGTAATTGACTTAGGTGTCCTTTCAAAATAGAGAGTGTCAAATAGGGACTGGTCTCGGTCATCCCATAGGTCTGGATATAATCACATTTGAAGGTCTCCACGATCCTTCGAACCACTTCCGGGGCTATGGGTGCTCCCCCGCTCAAAAGGACCCTCAAACTGCTGTAATCGAACCTCCCTACCTCAGGATGATTGACCATCAAGTTGAGCATCGTTGGGATGAGATTGGTGAGCGTCGCTTTCTCTCTCTCGATGGTTTCCAGAACTGCCTTTGCCTCGAACTCCCTGACCAAAACATGCGTCCCGCCCACCCATGTCACCGCCCAGGTGGCCCAGGCATCGGCAAGATGAAAAAGGGGGGCCACATGAAGCCACACATCACAATCCGAAAGATGAATCTCCGCAATGGTACCAAGCGCATGCGTCGTCACATTCTTATGAGAGAGCATCACACCTTTGGGCCGCCCCGTCGTGCCGCTCGTATAGTAAATCTGCGCAATATCCTCGCCGCTAACGAGGGGATCGGGGAGAGGACTGTCATCGGCTTGCTCCAATATCCCCTCGTAATTCAAATCCACGGAGCCATCAGATTTCCGGGGCCCTCCCGTCCATAAAATTCTTTCAATCCCTCGAATCTCTTCCCAGATCGGAGCGACGTGATTCTTGAACATCGAATCGGCAATCAATACCTTCGACTCTGAATCTTTGAGGATGAAGGCGATCTCTCTCGGTGAGAGCCGGTAGTTGATCGGCACAGAGATCGCTCCGATCTGTGGAATAGCGTAGTAGGCTTCCAAAAAGGCGTGACAATTGGGATGGAGAATAGCAACCTTATCGTCCTTCCCAATCCCAAAACCCTTTAGACCGTGAGAGAGACGATTGATCCGGTGGCAGAATTCCTCATAGGTCCAACGCCCTTCTCCGCAGACAATGGCTTGTTTCCGCGGAAAGAGTTTAAGCGCCTTTGCAAGCGTTTCGGTCAAGACCATCTTCTTCTTGGTCGCTTCCCGTGAAACTACTCTTCCTCGCTCTTGGTCAAATCCTCAAACCGGATATCTAAACCAAGAATGCCCCTGATCTCTCCCACCTCATTCCTGATCGGCCCGGAGACGGTGATGCAGAGAGCACCCGTGATCTTTGAAGAATAGAGGTCCGTGACATGAATCTTCCCGTCTTTCAACGGTTCGATAAACCAGGAGCGGTTCGAGTAATTTTCTCCCATTCCGGCATGTTCATACTTGGCCTGATCCACGGCCTGGCAGATATTTCGCGTGATCTTCGTCCCATTCATATCGGTCACATAGGCAAACTGGATGTAGGGATACTCATCCACCAGAGATTTTAGGATAGGCTCCATCTGCTTCTCCGTCATGGCTTTCATCCCGGGCTCCTCGATCACTCGTTCAATAATATGGGCAGCCAGCTCATGGGCCCTTGCCTTGAGGATATCGAACTCAGAGAGAAAGATCTCAGCAAGGTATTTCCGGGTCGCCTTCTCCATCTCCGGATCCGAGATAGAAGTGGTTCTCCCTTCCTCATATTGCTTGGTGACCCACCGATTGATTTTGGCCACTCCCGGATGTGTTTTTTCGACTCGATCCTTTCCGGTTAGTGCGAAATGGGAGTTAATCCACTGGGCGATCCCTGCCAGGCCGGACTTATCGTTCACCGAGATGGAGATAGGGCGGTTCAGAATCTTAGCCGTATTAAAAATGTTGTAGATCTCCTCGTTTTTCAGAATCCCATCTGCATGAATGCCGGCGCTCGTTGAATTAAAATTGGCGCCTACAAGAGGCATGTTCGAGGGAATATGGACACCCAGTGCGCGCTCTAAGTAGTTCCGGATTTCTGTGATTTGGGTGGTATCGATACCGTTGTTATGTCCAACGAGGCTGATGTATTCGATGATCAGCCCTTCGATGGGCGGGTTCCCGGTCCGTTCTCCAAAACCAAGGATCGTCCCATTGGCCGCAGAACACCCGTAAAGCCACGCGGTGGTGGCGTTGATGAAGCCTTTATGGAAATCGTTGTGGCCATGCCACTCCAGAAATTCAGAGGGGACGCCCGCATCGTCAATCATCGCTCGGATGATCTTGGGTACGGAACGGGGAAGCGCGGCGTTTGGATAAGGCACGCCGTAGCCCAGCGTATCGCAGAGTCGAATTTTGACCGGGAGCTTGGACTCTTCAGAAAGACGCATGAGATCCTGGGCAAAAGGAACGCAGAATCCGTAGATATCGGCCCGTGTGGCGTCCTCAAAATGGCATCGGGGGACGATTCCAAGATCCAGCGCCGCGGAGACAATGGAGAGGTACTCCCGCATCACCACCCTTCTGTTCTTCTTCAGTTTCAAGAAGATATGGTAATCCGAGACGGAAGCGAGAATACCGGTCTCTTTCAGTCCCATCTCTTTCACCAGCTTAAAGTCTTCCTTCACCGCACGGATCCATCCCGTAATCTCAGGATACCGGTAATTCCTCTCCTGGCATTTTCGAACAGCCTCTTTGTCCTTTTCAGAGTATAAGAAGAATTCACACTGCCGGATTACCCCGTTGGTACCCCCCAATTTATGGAGCATCTCATAGAGGTCTACAATCTGCTCCACCGTGTAAGGAGGCCTGGCCTGCTGCCCGTCCCGGAACGTGGTATCGGTAATAACGATCTCTTCAGGCGGGTCGGTAAAGACGAATTTGTTGTCGAATTCCACCCGGCAAACCTCTTCGTACGGAAAAACGTTGCGATAGAGGTTCGGCTCCTGGATATCCAGAAGAGGGAATTGCTCTACGGCGCGCTTGCCTTGAAACGTTCTCTTCTTTCCGCTGATGGTCATGGCTTCCCCTCGCTTCCCCTCTCCCTTCCCCCCCTCCCCGCTGAGGAGAGGGAGAGGTAAGGGGATTTTTCTTTTCAAGCCTTGATCTCTTTCACCTTAATCCAAAGCTCGTCCAACTGCTTGGAATCCACTCTCGAAGGCGCATCGGTCATTAGACAGGTGCCCTTCTGCGTCTTCGGAAAGGCAATGACATCTCGTATCGACTCTCCATGGCTGAGGATCATGACGAGTCGGTCAAGACCAAAGGCAATCCCACCATGAGGAGGAGTTCCATATTCAAGAGCCTCTAATAGGAATCCAAATCTCTCTCTGGCCTCTTCCTCTCCCATCCCCAACCTTTCAAAGAGGAGGGATTGCACCTCTCTCAGATGGTTTCGAATGCTTCCTCCACCGATTTCCGACCCGTTCAACACCAAGTCATAGGCCTTGGCCTTTACCAACTCAGGATGATCCTTCAGCTTGCGAATATCCTCATCCCTTGGGGCAGTGAAAGGGTGATGGACAGCCACATAACGGCCCTCGGCTTCATCGTACTCCAAAAGCGGAAAATCGAGGATCCAAACAAATCGATATTCATCTTTGGGAATTAGACCCAGCCTCTCGCCGAGATGAAGTCGAAGGTTGGCCAGGGATTGGTTGACCACCTTAGATGGCCCTGCCACGAAGAGAAGGAGATCGTTTTCGATGGCATTCATAGCGCTATCGACCGCCTTCCTCTCCTCCTCGGTGATAAATTTCTGAATTGAAGATTGCCATCCATTGGAGCCCATTTTTGCGGAGATCAAACCCTTTGCGCCGAAGTTCTGGACAAAGTGCGTGAGATCGTCGATCTCCTTCCGCGAAAGAGAACTTCCTCCTTTCACATTGATCGCCTTGATGATCCCCTTTCCTTCTATCGCCTCCTTGAATACCTGAAAGGAAGACCTTCTCACCGCTTTAGACACATCTCTTAATTCCATTCCAAATCGGATATCGGGCTTGTCTGCTCCATACCGATCCATCGCGTCATCATAAGTCAAGACCGGAAACGGGAGCTTCAAGGTGATGTCCAATACTTCTCTAAAGATATGGGCCATCAATCCTTCCATCGTCCTCTGGATATCTTCGACCGTGACAAACGACATTTCCACGTCGATCTGCGTGAACTCGGGCTGTCGGTCGGAGCGGAGGTCCTCATCTCGGAAGCACCGCACAATCTGAAAGTACCGGTCAAACCCTGAGATCATCAGGATCTGTTTGAAGAGCTGAGGAGACTGAGGCAGAGCATAAAAATGACCGGGGGTAAGCCGGCTCGGAACTAAGAAATCTCTTGCTCCCTCAGGCGTGCTCTTGGTGAGCATAGGGGTTTCGATCTCCAAGAACCCTGAGCGGTCAAAGTAATTTCGCACCTCTTTCGCAACCTTGTGGCGCAAGATTAAATTTTGCTGGAGGACTGGTCGCCTCAGGTCTAAATATCGGTATTTCAGGCGAGTCTCCTCTGCAACCTCTGCTTCGTCTTCTACGGGAAACGGAGGAGTCTTAGCAACGTTGAGAATCTTTAGCTCTTTCGCAAGAACCTCAATCTCTCCTGTTCTCAATTTTAGATTGGCTGTTCCCTCAGGTCTCGCCACAACAATCCCTTTGATGCCTGCCACATATTCGCTTCTCAGAGATTGAGCCTTTTCATGTGCTCCTGGACTTACCTCCGGATTGAAGACTACTTGTACTATTCCCTGCCGATCTCTCAATTCAATAAAGATGAGACCTCCGAGATCCCTTCTCCGCTGAACCCACCCCAAGAGGGTGACTTCCCGGTTCACATCCTTTTTGTTGATATCCCCGCAATAACCTGTTCTTTTTAAATCTCCCAAAAAATCAATCGTCATCCGTTACTCACTTACTCTCTCTCCCCTTGGGGGAGAGGGCGGGGTGAGGGGGAATACTTACCCGGCTAACTTTCACCTACCTTTATAAGTTTTAAATAATAACTAAATATCGTAGACTGGTCAAGAACTTACAGAAGCCGGTATTGATAAAAAACGCCCCCCGAGGCAGAGAAGATGCTGTCAGTTGAGAACCTTCCGATGATTTTGCAATAAGCTTCCGTCAAAACTGTGACCATGCCTCGTGTCGAGGGAAAAATGCTGACAACTCGCAATATCTTCTCTACTCTCAGTTGATTGGGGAAGTCAGCCTCTAATTTCGGGTTTACGACACCCTACAAATCAACCCTCTCAGATATTCTCCTTCGGGATGGCATAGGTTGATAGGATGATCCCACGGATGCCCCATTCGACCGACGAGCTGAACGCTTCCCCCGGAATCAAGTGCGGCAGAGAAAACAATTTTCTGAAATAGATCCCAGTTCATATGGTGGGAGCAAGAGAACGTGAAGAGGAGACCTTCCTTATTCAATAAACGGAAGGCCCAGAGATTAAGGTCCTTATATCCCCTCGAAGCGCTCGAAAGATGTCCTTTCTTCTTAGCAAACGGAGGAGGGTCAAGAACCACGATGTCATATCCGGGATCAAGCCCTCTCATGACCTCAAAGACATCTCCCCGAATACATCGATGTGGGATTTTTTCCAAATGGTTTAAACTGAAATGCTCCTCTGCGATCGACAAAGCCTCCTCGGAGGAATCAATGAGCGCAAGCTCTCTTGCTCCTCCTGCTCCCGCATGGATAGAAAAAGCGCCGGTATAGGAAAAGCAGTCCAAAATCTTCCTTCCCTCTGAGTGACTTTTTAAAGAAAAGCGATTTTCTCTCTGATCCAAGTAAAAACCGG
>DASPPQ010000226.1:0-3997 GCA_035625415.1 Thermodesulfobacteriota bacterium | reverse complement strand
TCGAAGAGGAAAAACTAAGAAAAATACTGGAGGCGGCAAGGCTGTCTCCTTCAGCGAGCAATCGGCAGGACTGGAGATTCATCGTCGTAAGGAACACCGAGACAAGGAAGAAACTGGCCAAGGCTGCCTTCGGACAATTTTTTGTCGGCGAAGCACCCGTCGTTATCGTAGCTTGCGGGACGGAACCAAAGACAACTATGGCGTGCGGTCAACCCACCCATACGGTGGATGTATCTATTGCCTGTGCATTTATGATCTTAGAGGCTTACGAGCTCGGGTTAGGGACGTGCTGGGTCGGAGCCTTTAACGAGGGCGAGGTTAAGAAAGCCCTTGAGATCCCGGAGCCCGTTCGGGTCGTCGCCGTGATCCCATTGGGATATCCGGATGAAGATCCCTCACAAAGGACTAGGAAGGATTTGGACCAGATCATCTGCTTTGAGAAGTTTGAATGATAATGCCACGCTGAGGCGCGAGTCGAGTCTTCCGATCGGGCAGGAATGTCTCCGATAATCTTATCAAGCGGATTATTTGGAGTCGTGATTGGCAAGACAACTTTTCTCCGTCATAATGCAGTCTTTTCAATGGCCAAGACATTTCTGTAGTTGAGGGACAAGCTGAGGTATCCGCTATAAGATTTTCTCCGACACCCCTGCCCGATCTCAGTCAGTTTCCACGGCAGAGTGAGGCATTAGGTAGGGCAGTTGAGATATATTGAGTTTAAGCTCTTTTTGTGGTATACGGATACTCATGCTCAAAGGGAAAAGAATCGTTTTGGGGGTTACAGGCGGGATTGCTGCCTATAAGGCGGCAGAGTTTGTCAGGCTCTTGGTCAAGGAGGAAGCGGATGTTCACGTAGTGATGACCGAAAATGCCCAGAAATTCATCGCTCCTCTCACTTTTCAAACTCTATCCGGAAATCCGGTCGTGTCCGACCCTTTTGCTCTGCTTGAGGACGCAGAAATCAGGCATATTGCTTTGGCGGATCTGGCAGAGTTAGTTGTTATCCTTCCGGCAACGGCAAATATCATCGGAAAAATCGCTAATGGAATTGCCGATGATTTTCTCTCCACCATGCTGATGGCGACAAAGGCGCCGGTTCTTCTGGTCCCCTCCATGAACGTCAATATGTGGGAGAATAAAGCCCTCCAGAGAAATATTCAGACTTTAATCGGCATGGGCTATCATCTGATGGAACCCGGAGAGGGGGAGCTGGCTTGCCATTGGTACGGGAAGGGAAGGCTCCCCGAATTGAACGAGGTGGTGGAGAAGATGGAAGATCTTTTCTCCCGGAAGGATTTAAAGGGGGAAAAGATCGTGATCACGGGCGGGCCCACTCAGGAGCCCATCGATCCAGTACGGTTCATCACCAATCCCTCTTCCGGAAAGATGGGATATGCCTTGGCCAAGATGGCAAGGCGCAGAGGCGCGGAGGTTATTTTGATCACGGGCCCCGTCGCTCTCCCTCTCCCGCGAACGGATATTCAATGGGTTCCTGTCCGCTCAGCGGGAGAAATGAGGGAGGCTGTTTTCGCCCATTTGGAGGGATCTTCCGTCGTGATCAAGGCAGCCGCTGTCTCGGATTACCGTCCGAAGGTGACCAGCGAAAAAAAAATAAAGAAGGGAAGCTCCGATTATATCCTGGCCCTGGAGAGAACGAAGGACATTCTTGAAGAGCTTGGGAAGAAGAAAGGGAATCGAATTCTCGTTGGCTTTGCGGCAGAGACGGAGGATGTGACGGAAAATGCCAAAAAGAAGTTGCTGGAGAAAAATCTCGATCTTATCGTGGTCAATGATGTGACCAAACCAGGGGCGGGTTTTCGTTCGGATACGAACCAAGTCAAGATCCTGTATCCCTCTGGTCAGGTGAAAGACCTTCCTTTAATGACGAAGGAGGAAGTGTCGCAATTCATCTTGGATAATGTGGTAAAATTATTGAAGGAGAAGAAGGGCCGATAGAATCTCACCAAACCCCCGGCCTATTTGGGATCCGCCTTTTTCTCTACCTTTTTTTCTTCACCTTTTCCGCTCTGTCCTTTTTCTGCCCCGCCTTTTTCCGACTTTTTCCCTTCCTTTCGACTTTTTGACGGGTAATCGTTCACATAAAAACCGGACCCTTTTAGGACAAAGTTGGTTGCCGAGATCAATTTTTTTGCCGGCTTCAGGCATTTAGGACAGGTCACTTTACAGTCTTCATCGACCTTATGAAAGATCTCGAAGACGTCATCGCACTTAGTACATTGGTATTCGTAAATCGGCATTCCCCTTACCTCCCCATCAGGCTTGCAGCTCCAATCTGGTGCCGAATTCCCTCTTTAACTTTCTCAACGCTTCACTTTCAATCTGCCTCACCCGCTCCCTTGAAAGCTTGAGGTGGTCCCCGATCTGTTGAAGGGTGAGGGGCTCTTCGGCCATGATCCTGCTTTTGATCACATAGACCTCTTTCTCGTTCAAACGTTTCATCGCATTCTGAACCTCGCGCTCCCGAATCTTTTTCTCTTCCTCCTGTGCGATGGCCTCTTCTTGATTGGGGGATTCCTCCTTCAGGAGTTCGAGGTGAGTAAGCTCCTGCCCTTCGTCGAAAGGAGTGTCCAGGGAGAGGTCTCTCGAAGACATCCTCTGCTCCATCTCAATGATATCCTCTTTGGCCACATCCAAATCGCGGGCCAGACGTTCATATCTCTTTTCGTTTCCTCCATCGGCCTCCAATGCCTTCCTCACCTTTCCAATCTTGTAGAAGAGCTTCTTCTGGGCTTGGGTCGTTCCGATTTTAACCAAGCTCCAGGTTTTTATGATAAAATTTTGCATATACGCTCTGATCCACCAGATCGCATAGGAGATAAACCGATACCCTTTGTAGGGATTAAATTTCTTAACTGCCATCATCAGGCCGATATTCCCCTCCTGGATGAGGTCTTGGATTTTTACTCCGTAGGATTTATACTCGAATGCAATCTTGACAACAAATCGTAAATTTGATGTAATCAATTTTTGCGCGGCCTCAATATCTTCGTATTTACGATATTTTACGGCAAGCTTAAATTCTTCCTCCTGGGTTAAGAGCGGAAACTGATTGATCTGAGCCAGATAGGTTTCTAAGGAATTCTTGATAACTGGAAGATTTGGAATTGACATTTAAATTACCCCGCAAAACGTTAGCACTCTCTCATTCCGAGTGCTAACAATAACATATAATAAGGATGGTTGAAAAGTCAAGTATTTTTTATATATAATTGATTTCATTAAATAATTACAGACATAAATTTTGTTGGAATGAGGCTGGTTTTTGGAGGCTGCCATGCAAAATGAAAAGAAGAACGGAGAAGAAGAAAAAGGTTTTGTTGTAAAGGACAAAAGGTTTAGTGCAAAGAAAGAAGAGACGACGGAGCCCCATGCTAAAGAGGAGAGGGTGACAGAGGAAGCCCCTGGAGATGATGCTTTTACTCAGGAAGGCCTCCTACCTGAAATTGATTTTACTCATTTCATCTTTTCTGTAAGTACTTCGGTTCTCATTCAATTAGGAGAGGTTCGAGATCCGTTCACTCAAAAAACAGCCAAAAACCTCCCCTTAGCCAAACAAACGATCGACCTCATCGGGATGTTGAAAGAAAAGACAAAAGGGAATCTTACTCCTGAAGAGGCGAAGTTGATAGAATCTATCCTCTACGATTTGAGGATGCGATATGTCAAGGCCTCGGCGTAAGTCGTTTAGGGTTGTTTTTTGAAAGAGTGGTAGAAGGTGTTTCCCCTCCGATGAAGGCGTAAAACGACCCCTTTTTCCATGTTCAACTCCTTGGCCGCCTTTTCAAAATCCTTCACCGTGTCGATCCTTTTTCGATTGACCTCCAGGACCACATCCCCTTCCTGAAGACCGATGTCCTCGGCGGGACTGCCCTCTTCAACACCGACCACGACGACGCCCCGCTTTATTTCGCTTGAGATTCGATATCGGGCGGCCACCTGGGGTGTCAGTTCCTGGACCCTTGCCCCCAACTTCTCT
>DASPPQ010000225.1:0-28902 GCA_035625415.1 Thermodesulfobacteriota bacterium | reverse complement strand
GACGAAAAAGAGAAAGGCGACTCACAGGACCAACAGAAGGATCAGGAGGTCAAAAAGGCACCGGATAAAATCATGGACCGCAAGAGCGAAACCGTCGCCCCTCACCCGTCCGGACCAACGGAGGAATACATCCGTGTTCCGATGAGCAGGGTGGACAAACTCCTCTATTTGGTCGGGGAGGTCGTCATCAACAATATGAAGGCTTCCGCGATGAGCGCCCAGGCAAAAAGGCTTTTCAAGCTCAGCAGGGAGGCGCAAAAAAGTGTTTCGAGTTTAAGCGAAGCCATTAAGAAGGGATTCCCCTCCCAAAATGGGGAAGTGACAAAGTGGCTCAGTCAATGCGAGACGCAGATGCAGCGACTGAGGGAACGGACCCTGGAATTATACGATCACGTCTCCACGGAAGCGTTTCACCTCGACCCAGTGATCGATGAATTGCAGGCTAAGATCAAAGAGATAAAAATGCTTCCTTTGTCCACTATTTTTGAGGGGTTCCCCCGTATGGTAAGGGATATCGCATCCCAACAAGGGAAACAGGTCAACTTAATGATTTCCGGAGAAGAAAACGAACTTGATAAGAAGGTTCTGGAAGGGATAAAGATCTCTCTCATCCATATCCTTCGCAACTGCATCGATCATGGGATTGAAGAGCCTGAGGTGAGGGCAGCCCTCGGTAAACCAAGGGATGGAACGATAAAGGTTTCCGCCTCTCACGAAGGCGATAACGTGGTGATCACTGTAGTGGATGACGGAAGGGGTATGGATATTGTCCAAATAAGAGAAACGGCCCTGAAGAAAGGGCTTCTATCCAGTCATAACCTGGAAGGCATGTCGGATAAAGAGGTGATGAACATCGTTTTCATGAACGGCTATTCCACGAGTCCTGTCGTCACGGAAGTTTCCGGAAGGGGAATGGGGCTGGATATCGTCCGGCGGGACATCACAAATCTAAAAGGCCGAGTGATCTTAGAAACTGAAAAAAATAGAGGGGCAAAATTTACACTGGTCTTGCCGTTAACCATTGCCATTATTCAAGTGCTCTTGGTAAAGGTGCAGAACATGCTCTTTGCCCTCCCCATGTTCTCCGTTACAGAGAGTGTCAAGGTGAGCAGGAACGATGTCTCTGTCACTGGAGGAAGGATGGCAATTCCGTTCCGTGAGCGTATTGTACCTTTGGTAAGATTGAATGAAGTGCTCGGACTTCCGCCCGCAGGGGATGATAAGGGAGAGGCGAAGAAAGAAATGCTGGTGGTGATGGCAACCTCCCTCGACAGCCGAGTCGGTTTCATCGTTGATGGGATTGCCGGAGAAGGAGAAGCATTTATCAAGAGTTTAGGGAAGCATTTGGGGAAGGTGAAGAATGTAACCGGCGCCATCATCATGCCAACCGGTGAGGTCGTGGTCGTCCTGGATACAACAGACCTGGTGGCCCACAGCGCTCGGGGCCTTGCGCATGTCAGTGGGCAGAAAAGCGCTCCTAAAGGGAAGTACAAAGAGAAAAGGATTTTGGTCGTGGAAGACGCTTTCTCGACCAGGGAGCTTGAGAAGAGTATATTGGAGACCCACGGATACCTCGTGGATACAGCGGTGGACGGCTTGGACGCACTGAATAGAATGGTAAACAACCAATACGACCTTATTGTCAGTGATGTTGAGATGCCCAGGATGGATGGATTCGAGCTTTGCAGGACCCTGAAGAATAACGAGGGGTACAAGGATATACCCGTTGTGATGGTGACCGCTTTGCAGAAGGAAGAGGATAAAAGGCGGGGGATTGAGGTCGGTGCGGCCGCTTACCTTGTCAAGAGCGCATTTGAGCAGACGAATCTTTTAGATACCATCGAACGATTAGTGGGGTAGCAGGCTGATATGGAACCGGGAGTCAAGGCCCTGACACGGGTGCTGGTCGTTGACGATTCTCCACTGATGTGTAAGATCCTGACAAGTATCCTGAACTGCGATCCGCAGATTCTCGTGGCGGCGGTTGCGAATAACGGAAAAGAGGCGGTAGACCTCGTGCCCCGTCTCAAGCCGGATATCATCACCATGGATATGGACATGCCTGTCATCGATGGACTCGAGGCGACGAAGCAGATCATGGCCTCGAACCCGACACCGATACTGATTGTGGCCTCAACCGTCTTTAAGGCAGGGATGGAGAAAGTATTCAAGGCAATCTCTCACGGCGCATTGGACGTAATTGACAAGAGTGAGCTGGAGTTAGCTGGGCAGAAAAGGTCTGGGGAGGCCCTGATCGCAAAGATAAAATTCTTGACGGGCGTCAGAGTGACGGACCAACTACGCGGGAGATTGCGGAACGAAAGGTCCGTCGTTGATCTCAAGGCTCCCCGGATAGAAATCTCGGATAAGATCGTTGCCATTGTGGCGTCCACCGGCGGACCACAGGCCCTTCTTGAGATACTCAAGAGACTCCCTGAAGATTTCCCCTGTGGCATCGTTATCGTCCAGCACATCACCAGCGGTTTTCTGCCAGGCCTGGTGGATTGGCTGAATAAGGAATGCAAAATCAAGGTGAAGATTGGAGAAGATTCGGAGGCCGTACAGCCCGGAGTGGCGTACATCGCCCCGGACGACGCCCAGATGAGGGTCGAGGAAAACGGAAAGATAGTTCTTTCGAATGAACCGGCCTACGGAGGACACAGGCCCTCGGGAGATGTCTTGTTGGAATCGGTAGCCAGGGCGTATGGAAAAGGAAGTTTGGCGGCCATCCTAACGGGCATGGGGAGAGATGGAGCGATGGGAATGAAGGCGATCAAACAGCTTTATGGTAAGACCATTGCCCAAAATGAGAAGAGTTGTGTTGTTTTCGGCATGCCCAAAGCCGCCATCGAGATGGACGTGATCGACAAAGTCCTGCCGTTGGAAAACATCGCAGAAGAGATCGTTTCGATAGTGCGATAGGGTTTCGGCCATGCCTCCAAGTAGAGTGAGCATTGAGCGAGAAATGCAAAAGGAAAACCAAGAGAAAAAAAAGGACAGACAGATCCTGGTCTTCAGTGTGGCAAACGAGGAGATGGGGTTGGATATCTCCTGTGTGCGCGAGGTATTAAGACCACAAGCGATCTATCCGCTCCCCAAAACCCCGCCCTTCATCGATGGGGTCATCAATTTGAGAGGACATATCGTTGCCCTAATCGATTTGAGAAAGAGACTCGACGCGAGACAGATCGAAGACGAAAACAACAAAAGAATCATCGTCTGTAAGCTAAACAAGTCCATCGTCGGCCTCACGGTCAGCAGTTTAAAGGAGATTATCACTTTATCCGAAGAACATATCAGACCGACACCGGAAGTTGTGTCCATGCAAATGGAGACAGATGTCGTATCGGGCATCGCGACGGTGGGTAATAGAATGATAGCCATTTTAGACTTGGAGCACATCCTAACAAAAAAGGAAGCTGTTGAACTATCGGCTCTTGAGCGATGAAAGATATCTTACCCTTAGCCCCGGACGATTTCGGCCTTTTTCAAAAGCTGCTCATTGAGGCGAGCGGCCTCAGCTTTGACGAAGGTAGGAGGCAGTCCTTGCATCACGCCCTTTGGGAGCGTTTACAGCACCGGGGTTACGACTCCTACCGGGAATACTATAACCTTCTGAAATTTCACCCGGAGGGGCGTCTTGAAATAAGGGAGCTCTTCGATTTGATTACGATAGGCGAGACTTATTTCTTCAGAAACAGGGCTCAGTTTGACGTGCTCATGAGGTTTGTTTTGCCTGAAATCATCCAGAGGAAGGTGAATTCAGGAGATACGTGTATCCGTGCATGGTCGGCAGGGTGTTCTCGAGGAGACGAGGCCTATTCCATCGCGATGGCTATGATGGAGGTCTTCCCTTCTTACGGAGAGTGGAGGATCTCCATTTTGGGCACAGACATCAATAGAAAGAGCCTAGTTTCCTCGGAAGAAGCCGTCTACGGCGACAAAGACATCGGCCATCTGCCGAAGGAATACCTGGAGAAGTATTTCAAGACACTGGGCTCAACCTACCACCTAAGGGATGACGTGAAAGCGTTGGTCGAGTTTGAATATCACAACCTGGCCAGAGACCCATGCCTACATGAAAAGATGCAGAATGTAGATATCCTATTTTGCAGAAATGTCATTATCTACTTCGATCCTCAGGCAACGCAGCGGGTCATTGAGAATTCTTATAACTGCCTTGCCCAGGATGGTTATCTTTTTCTCGGACATACGGAGACCCTGTGGCAAATCACCAATAGGTTTGAAAGAGTTGAGTTCCCACAGACCTTCATCTACAAGAAGAGGTTGGGGCCGGTTCAGGAAGATGCGATGAAGCCATTCATGGCTGTTCCGGAGATCAACATCGAGGGCTTGACATTTTCGGCGGCCCCGATCGAAGCATTCAAAGCAGAAGTAAAGGTTGAGGGCTCGGGGTCACCCCTGAGGCTCCGATCTGAGCCCTTTGGCTTGAGTTCGGGTGGAAACCTCGGGCCGGAGGGAGATTTCAAACCTTCTGAGCAGGTCGAAGACCCGACTCTACCAGTTGACAAACCGTGTGATGCGGCTTTCCTCTCCTCACCCGATCACACGGCCGCTCAAGACAAAAGGCATAGCCTCGCCGATCTTGCAAAGGCGACGATCCTGGCGAATGAGGCGAAATATAAAGAAGCGGCGGATCTCCTTGGAAAGATCGTAAAGGCGGACAATCTCAGCGTTGAGGCGTATTACCTTTTAGGCGTCTTATCTTATAAGACCGGAGATCTTAAGGAGGCGGAGGCACAATTTAGGAAGGTGATCTATGTGGCCCCCGATTCGGTTCTCGCCTATTTTAACCTCGGGAATATGTATCTGTACCAGAGGAAGCTTGGGGAAGCCGCCAGAGAATTTAAGAACGCCATCCGTCTGTTGGAGAAAAAGCCGAAAGATGAGCAAGTAAGGTTTTGCGAGGATTTCACGGCAGAATTTCTCTTAAGGGCGTGTCGAAATACGCTCGCCCAGATCTCCCGGAGGGGCGGAAAATATGAATGATAATGAAGAAATCGAAACCTATCTTTCGTCCGTAAGGCACGACCTGCGCGGCCCACTCATGGTCGTTCGCGAAGGAACGAGCATGATCCTGGATGGTCTCGGAAACTCAAATTGCGAAAACTGCTTCACCCTCTTGAGGCCTGCCCTTGAATGCGCGGATGAACTGAATAGGCTGATCGGGGAGCTTCTCAGTATCTCTCGGTTTAACGCGATCTTCACGTCGGCCACCTCTGCAAAAGAGGGAAAAACGAAAAGTGTAAATACCGAACCTCCGGAAGAAGAGCTGGAAATCATGAAAGATGAGCTAAGAAATGAATTGGAAATCATGAAAGACGAAGTGATGGGTATGATCTCCCATTTCATCCGCACCCCGTTGGCCGTACTCAAAGAAAGCATATCCTTGGTGCTGGATGAAATACCGGGAAAACTGAATCCGATGCAAAAAGAATTGCTTTCAACCGGAAAACAGAATCTCGATGGTTTGATCCGATCTGTTGAGGAGATATCTGAGAAGTCATGGAATGAAATAGTACACCCGACCCGAGGCACGTCTCTGGCCGAAGTAGAAGCCAAGAAGGAAGCGTCGGTCACAAAGAAGAGAATACTTGTTGTAGAAGACCAGGCAGCCATCATTAAAATGCTCAGAATGCGATTGGAGGCAAACAACTATGAAGTGATCACCGCAGGCGACGGCCAGGAAGGCCTGGAAACGGCACGTAAAGAAAACCCAAGCCTGATCATCCTGGACATCATGCTCCCTAAAATGAATGGATACAAGGTTTGCCAACTTCTTAAGGCGGACCCAAAATATCATACCATTCCTATCATTATCTCCTCCGGGAGGACACCGCAGGAGATCAGGAAGGTGGGGCAAGAGGTAGGTGCCGATGCGTACGTATCGAAACCGTTCGAAGCAGAAGTGCTGCTCTCAAAGATCAAGGAGCTGTTAGAAAAGAGTGGGAAGTAGTGCCACCGTCAAGGGAGGGAAACTCTAACCCTTATCGGTCAAAGATGAAGTTCGAATAGCGAGAATAGTAAGATCGTGGCGGAAAAGATGGCTAAGAAGAAAATCTTGGTGATCGATGACATGCCAAATGTCGTGACCATGGTAAAGGCCCGTCTGGAAGCAAGCGGGTACGAGGTGGTCACCGCCCTGGACGGACAGCAAGGCTTGACCTATGCGAATGCGGAGAAGCTTGACTTGATCATATTGGATATCGTGATGCCCGCTGGCGGAGGCTATTCTGTCTACACGCGGTTGAGAATGTCTCCAAAGACCCGGTCTGTTCCGGTCATTTTTCTTACCGCCAAAGATAAACCGGAGGACGTGGCCAGGGCGTATAAGCTGGGGGCCGAGTACTTTGTCAAGAAGCCGTATAAGCCAGAGATGTTGCTGGGGACAGTCAAGAAGGTCTTAGAATCATCCGATTATCCTCCGCAGACCAGAGGATTACAAAAGCGGATACTGGTGATCGGGAAAGAGCCGGAGATGGCGGAGTTCGTGAAGTTGGTCGAAATGGGCTACGAAGTGACCATCGTGTCGAGCATAAAGGAAGGATCGGATGAGGCCAGTAAAGATAAGCCGGATGTTATCTTCTTGGATGGGGCGCTCGTCAAAGCGAACAACTACGACGGGTTTTATCAACTGAAGCTGGGATTCGTCCGGAGCGAAACACCCATGATGGTATCGGTCACCAGAGATGAATTGCAGGAATTTCAAAAAAAGATCGAAGGGTTCAGTAGTTATTGCGTGAAGCCGTTCAATTACATCGATTTACTAGGCTACATTAGGGTGGCACTCCAAAAGAATTAGGATCGATTTGGCTACGATCCGTGGAATCGTGCGGATGAAGTGGATGGCTTAGAAAGTCCAACCCCGTATGAACTCATCGAAACGCAGCGCGCCGTCCTTAGAAGGGAGGCTGACCGAGCAATCAGAAACCTCCCATCGGGGAGCAACCTGGCACCGTCTCGACCTCCATCTGCACAGTCCTAATGTGCCTGGTTTCGTCGTTCCTAAAGGGACGAAATGGGAAGACAGGAAAGGTCTGGCCGATGCCTATATCGAACAGCTTGCAGCTCAAGGGTTTTCCATCGCCGCTGTAACGGATTACAACAGAGTAGACATAGAGTGGTTTGAGGTGACTGCGGCAAAGGCCACGAACCGCGGCATCACCGTACTGCCCGGGGTTGAGATGACAGTCAGGCAAGGCCGATTGGGTCTCCATATATTGGCCGTCTTCCCCGGTGATACTGACCTCAAGGCGTTGAACACCTTTCTTCGATCGCTGGATAAGCACCCCGCCACCCCTCTACTCGACAACCAAGGCGCTCATCGAGACCTGGACCTGAAAATCAACCTGACGGAGGCCCTGAAAGACTTGCGACGCCAGTTCCGCTGTCTGCTGGTTTTTCCACACCCCGATCAGACGAATGGGCTCTGCAAAAGCCTCACGGCTGAAGCTGCCGCCAAACTCCTCGTGGACATAGGGGCCGATGCCATTGAGTCCTGTTCGGAGAAAGAAAAAAAGAAACTTCAGTCTACGGGCCTTCTCCCGAAAGACTTCTGGGATCGGATGGCCGTCGTTGAATTCTCCGACCCGAAGCGAATCGAAGAGATCGGAACGCAATATCGAGCCGATGGAGCCCTTCGGGCCACTTATCTAAAACTCAGCGTAACAAATTTGGACGCCCTGCGACTGGCACTCCATGATCCGGAGACCCGTCTGTCCATAGGTGGGATTCCTTCAGCGATTCACCCTAGAATCCGAAATATGGCGATCTCAGGACCGGGCTTCCTGGGAAATCTGAATATTTCATGGAACCAAGACCTCAACGTGATTATCGGAGCTAAGGGTGTAGGCAAATCCGCTATTCTTGAAAGCCTCCGCTATGCCTTTGCCATCGCGCCCCGCTCGGATCAATCTGACCGTGAGGAGCTTGTTCGCCATGCCCTTGGCAGCGGCGGCAGGGTCGAGGTCATCTTGGATAGGCCCCTTGGTGACGGGAAAGTCCGGCAGTATCGTATCGTCCGAGTGTGGGGTGAACAACCCCATACTTTTCAGGTCAACCCTGAAAAACCTCTTTCAGTAAGCCCTTCTGAGCTTCTCAGCCCAACCGGTGGGTTCACTATTTTTGGACATCGAGAGATCTACACAGTTTCTGGAAGCGAACAGCATCAACTTGCCCTCTTGGACGAGGTCATCGGTGAGGAGGCTGTTCGATGCGCGGGCGCTGTCGCGAAGGCCACAGGATCACTCGTCGCCAACGCGAGGGCGATACTCGACCTGCGGGCCAAGCTGGCGAAGCGGGAAGAATACCGCCAGCGCCTCAAAAGAATTGAAGAGGAGATTGAAATCCAAAAGACGCATCCCACAGAAGATTCCAAGGAGGTGGCCGGCCCTCAAGGCCCGGGAGAAGGCTTGAAGAATGCGATAAATATCGTTAGGGGTATTCTGCCAGAGTCTGACCAAAGGCGCCTCAACCTGTTAGCTTCACTGGAAACGGCCCACAGAAACCTTCTGGATGCCCAAAGCGGGGATGCAGCGATCCTTCAGGAGGGCGCCAAAATCCTTTCGGTCCTACAAGAAAGTTTGAAGGTGGTGCTCGACGACGAAACGACCCTTTTCGAACAAGCCGTACAAAGTCTAACGCGCCTTGGCATGCGTTGGCAAGAAAAGCTTCGTCACCGGGAGAAAGAGAGTAGGCGAGTCGAACGGGATGGACAAAAAGAGCCATCGGATCAAGATCCGCTCTTAAAATTGACCGAAGAAAGAACCTCCTTATCATCCTTGATCGCAGAAGTCAACGGGATCGAGGATCGCGTAAAGCATCTCAGGCAGAAACGGCAGACACTCCTTCAAGAAATAAGAGATGCCAGAGACACCCAGATTGGACTACGGAAGGAAAGAGCCAATGCCGTCGCACAGTCTCTCAACGGCCGACTCCATCTTCAGGTAGAATTCAAGGGTCAAAAAGGGAGTTATAAAGAACAGCTTTCATCGCTCTTAAAAGGAGCGAACCTGTCTCAGGACGCGATCGACAAACTCGCGGGTCCCGAGGCCACAGACGGCATCGCCCTTTCCGAAGCGGTCCAAGCGGGAGCCGGGGAATTCCAAAGGCGTTTCGGCCTTGAGCCTGAAATGGCAGAGCGCTTGATCAATTGGCTAACTACAGAGGAGGCCCGAGTCTTCGAGCTCGAAACCCTTATGCCTCAGGATACCCTTCGGTTGGAACCGAGGGTCGACGGTCAATACTGGCCTTTCGAACATCTGTCGGCGGGCCAGGGCGCCGCAGCCGTTTTGCTCTTCTTGTTGGGTCTCGAAAACCGGATTCTTATCATCGATCAACTGGATGACTACCTCGACGACAAGGTCGTCTACGAGGAGGTTCTCCAGATGCTGAGGGAGCAAAAGGGTCTAAAAAACCAGAGTCCGGAGATCCAGGTCATCTTGGCGACCAATGACGCCACCCTTCCCGTGATGGGCGATGCCGAACTCATCATTCCATTGGAGGTGCGAGATCATCACGCCCACATCATCGACCGGGGTTCAATCGACCAACGCTCCATCCGGGAGCTCATAAATACCATCATGCACGGAGCGGGCGAGGCTTTTCAACACCGTGCAGAGAGATACGGAGGATTGGCGCCGGTCTGAACTCTTTTGAATTCCCTCCCGGTAAGCCATGAAGCTGCGAGCGGATCAGAAGATCACTCTCGTCCAATCGGTGGGGTTTCCGAAGAAATAGGGATGCCGGGAAGGGGTGAAAAATGGGGTTTGAATCAAGAAAAATTGTAAGTTTTAAATCGTATTACAAGAGTTTGAGCCTCGATCAGAGAGTGATCTCCGTCGTTCTTCCAACTCCGACCTGAATCTATTACAGCTAAAATGAGAGACCAATTTCTCCTTTGCAAAGAGGAGAACGCTATTCTTCCTCTTATAAATCCAGACGGAGAGATGGGCTTCTTCGGTGGGGTCGGTAATTAAGAACATTGTTCCCAGTTTATTCAATTTTCCAAGCTGGTTGAGGGTGACCTGCGCTTCCGGTTCGCCCCAATGATCGAGAAAAACCTTTTGATTGAGACCGGCCATAAACAGATGGGGGCGTTCGGGCATTTGTTTACGACGAGCCTTCCGAAAATGTGGAATGAGATCTAACCCGGGGATCATCATCTTTTCCCTGTTATTTCAGCCAATTGCGTGAAGCTTTGCGCCCTAAGGTCGGGGGGCTTGCCGGTGCTGAAATTCCGCCCTAGCAGCTATTCGCATATTTAGTGCCAAATTTGGCGGCCCTTTTAGAGGACGGTTTAAATTTTTCAACCCCTTAATATTATAAGGTTATGCCTCCCACGAATAATCAGAAAAATTCCTCAAATGAAAATTAGATTACGTATTTTGTACGCGAAGTGACAAATTTTGCCCAAAAATATAGAGGAATGTATTCAAAAAAGATGTTATTCTATTCGTATAACTTTGGACCAAGATAATGATTATCGCGGAGGTCCTTAATGAGAATGACACGGAAAAGGATTGAATCGATTGTTGTCACAACTCTGATTGGAATTTTTATTGGAACAGGGAATCTTCTTCTTGCGGCCGAACAGAAGGCAATTAAAAAATATCCGGTACCTGAGCATGGGGGGCTTGAGCTGAATGTCCCTACCTCCTGGAAAGGTAAAGTGCATAAGCCTCAAGAGAACATGCCTCCGACGGTCATCTTCGACCCTGCAAAGGGAAATGACTTTGAGGTCCTGATCACTGTGCTGTGGAGCAAGACAGGGGAGCAAGGCTTCAACAGCCAGGATAATGTACGAACCCTTGTGGAAAAGGAAGGCCAGAAGCTTTTACCGAATGCCGTGGAAACCAAAATCGTGTTAGAGGAAATTCGGGGCGTCGACCATACCGGTTATTATTTTATCGTTACGGATAAAGCTCCCAATCCGGGAGAATACCGGTATATGACCCACGGAGCGATTGGCGTAGGAAACCTACTGCTTAGTGCCACGATCCTCCACCGCGTCAAAGAATCTGAATCTGTAAAAGACACCCTCTCCGCTCTCCGCGAGGCGAGGCAAAGCACAAAGTAGCCTGAGGACACTCTTTTTCAGCACCCTTTGACGAATTTGACAGGGTGCTGACAAAATCTTATAAATGGTAATACGTCGAACTCACCCGGATGGGATGAAGAGATGGCGAAGGAAACTAATATCAAGATTAAAAGACCGAGACCTCTCAAGGCTGATCTACACCTCCACACAGCCGAAGACCCCCTTGACCGCGTACGATACACCGCCAGAGAGCTTATTTCAAAAGCTGCCGATGAAAGTTTTGATGTAATTTCCATCACCAACCATAACCGGATGACTTTTAATCAGGACCTTTTCTCTTACGCACAAGAAAGGGGGATTCTTCTCATTCCGGGTATAGAGATGACGATTCGGAGACGCCATGTCCTCGTTTTGAACCCTCCCCCGCATAAAACATGTTCGGACTTTCTCTCCCTTGCAAAGCTGTGCCGCTCGGAGACTTTGATCGTTGCTCCGCACCCCTACTTCCCCGGAACCTATTCCCTGAATGGATACCTTTTGAGGCACCTGAATCTTTTCGACGCACTCGAATATTGCCATTTTTATTCGCCAATGATCAACTTTAATCATAGGGCTTTAGAGGTATGCCAATCCTTTGGATTCCCCTTGATCGGAAACTCAGATGCTCATTTCCTCTCCCAGTTGGGAACCACCTATTCTCTGATCTATGCAGAGAAGGATCTTGAATCCATTTTTGCAGCTATTCGACGGAATAGAGTTGACGTCGTCACCCGGCCCCTCAGAACCCTGGAGATGGGATCGATTGCGAATAGATTCCTCAGAATGAAGCTTCGGGCAAAGATAGCCAAACGCCTGACAAAGCGGCAACCTTCGTTGAGAAAGTCACGACCCCTTCTTTAACCACCATCCGCCGACGTAAACCTCAAGGCTCCCTCCTCACAGGGAAGAGTCAATTCCGGTACTTTCAATTGACTTTAAATCCGTTTTGGCAATAAAATAATTTCAATTTTTGAAACGTTTTTCCGTAACCTAAGCCTCCAGAGACATAAGAAGGAATAATATGATGGAAAAATACATTCAATTGGCAAAGGAACTCGATATGGTTGACGCATTGATTGTTTCACCCAACCAACTCTCATTCGATATCCGGGCAATACTAAAATGTCGATGGGGATGCGAAGATTTCCGTCCCGGAAATATTCGATGTGACCATCGAGGGACGACTTATCAGGAAAGAGTTGAAATGGTTAAAAGATATAGTCATATTCTATTAGTTCACTCGCACAATGCCAGAGAATTGAGTAAGGCAGTTCTTGAGATCGAAAGAACAGCTTTCCTGGATGGTTACACCTTCGCCTTTGCCATTCGTACATGTAATCTATGCGAGACTTGCGTTGTTATACAGGGCAATCCCTGCCCTACCCCGAATAGGGTAAGACCTTGCGATTCAATCTTCGGTGTTGATGTATATAAGACAGTAAGGAATTTAGGACTGCCTTGTGAGGTTCTCGCAACGAAAGACGATGTTCAAAATCGTTATGGTTTTGTGTTACTTGACTGAGGAAAATTCACTTTGAAAGAGAGAGAGAATTGGCTTTTACTTTGATATGGGGATCTCGAAATACTGGCCATTGTGCAAAAAACGCACGCCGGTAGGATGGATCTCCACGACCTTCACTTCATCCACCAAGGATCCCTCTGTAGAAATCGTGCCGTTAATCATGGCGAAGCGCTTTGAGGGGTCTTCATACCAGACGATCGCCGATATTTTAAGCGATGGCGGAGTCGCAGTAGACGTGACGGGAGCGTGTTCAGCGGTTTTCTTTGTATCTCCCGGAGCGACTTTAGCCTCTTCCGAAATAACTTTTTGTTCTGTCTTTTTCTCGCTGGATGAGGTCTCTGTGGGCTTGCTTCCGGGAGGGGTCTCGATCTCCGGGGGCATGCGACTTATTTCGTTTTGAGCGTCGTGGACCGGTTCACGGGAAATGGGAGCGGGTGTAGCCTGCTGATTCGGTGCAGGAAGACTCACCGGCACGGGAGGCGATGGTTTCGACAGGGACCCGTGCTCCGACATCAGGACATAGGTGATGGCAGCAGCTGCAATCGCCGTTAGAGAAACGGCGGAAACATACAGAGGGACCTTTTTCCCGGGGCGGGACAGGTCAGGTCTGAGAACCTCCACCGCGATATTGGCCGTTCCGTTCCGGCGAGACGACTTTTCGCGATCCAGTTTTCTTAAGGCATCCAGTATGACACTCATTGGCGCCCCACGGTAAGCCTCGGAACCCTAAAACGACGATTCGATCCATACAAAAGCATCAGTGTTTGACCGCCGACAATGCCATCGTCGTTGATTCCCTTTGATAACTGGAACTTCTTCACGGCCGAAAGCGTTCCTCCGTCGTAGACGCCCGTCGAAGGTTTGCTGTAAGTACCTGCCTCTCTGAGAAGGTCCTGAAGCTGTTTGATGTGGGCTCCCTTTGAACCCGGTGCGATCGTTCTTAAGAGGTTTAAGGGGTCTTTCCAAAGGAGGAAGCCCTGGCCTGACCAGTGTTTTTCAAGCTCCCCGAACGAGAGGGATCTCCTCCCCGCAATCGGCGGATCGATCAGGAGTTGCTCGTTCCCTTTACCTACCAACGAAACGAATCGTTTTCCGCGTATGCCCGGCGCGGTCACTTCGAGCACTGCCGGATAGTCGATGCGAAGTAAGGCACCCAGGTTTCCAGAAAATCTGTACAGACGGAGTTCCCGGTCCAAGGCCGCCCTCTCCATTTCACTGAACTGGCTCGAATTGCCGGTTTCCGGAAAGGGCGAAACATTCCAACAGTCTGCCAGGACATTAAAAGCTTTTTGGGCACTTTGTGATTCCGTAATCCTCCCGAGCTCAACAGCCATGGTTCGGGAAAGCTCGTCACCGGATACGACCGGGTCTTTATCCATCAGTTCCTCTATTGCATCGACGGGCACGGAGGCACCGAACCGGCCTGTGAAGTCAAACCGTTTAAAAAAGAGGCCCGTTGCAAAAAGAGCCACAAGCAACCCAAACGTCGGAATTAAAATCAGACGCCGTCTCCGCGCATCAGCCGTCGCATCCCTTCTCATGTCTTTGATGCCTGCCGCAGCAATCCTGGAGTCTATCTTTGCCGTGTCCCTTGTGTAGCCTGCCAGGAGCGCCCTGTCGCACGCCGCATTGACAAGCCTGGGGAGCCCTTTTGAATACCTGAATACCTGCTTCAGCGCTCTCCTGGAAAAGATGACCTCATCCCTTTCTCCTGCCACGCTGAGCCGGTGGTTGACATAGTGGACAGTGTCGTGGAAATCCATGGCCTGGAGATGATATCGCACGTTGATCCTCTGGCTAAGCTGCCTCATCTCGTTTCTCTTTAGGATCTGAACGAACTCTGGCTGTCCTGCCAGGACAATCTGTATCAGTTTTTCCCTGTCTGTTTCCAGGTTCGAGATCAGCCGGATCTGCTCGAGCACCGACGCTTCCAAATTCTGTGCCTCATCGATGACCAGGACGACGGTGCGTCCGTCGGTATTCTGCTGGAGAAGAAACACATTGAGGGAATCCAAGAAGATCGAGGTATTTGAGGGGTTCGTTGGGATACCGAATTCCCGGTTGATATTTTGAAGAAGTGCCTCTGGTGAAAGACAGGGGTTGAAGATCAAGGCCGTTCGGTAGTGGTCTGTGTCAAGCTGGCTGAGGAGTGCACGCAAGACCGTTGTCTTTCCCGATCCCACCTCACCTGTCAGGGCAATGAATCCCACACGATTGTTAATGCCGTACAGAAGGTGTGCAAAGGCTTCCTTATGGGTCTTGCTCAGGAAGACAAAACGGGGATCAGGAGTCAGGTTAAAGGGCTTTTCCCGGAAGCCGTAAAAGTTGAGATACATCAGGGGATACTCCTCAATACTTCCGGATCATAGACCTGTCATTTTGGCCTGTGAACATCCGCATCCATACGATAGCAGATTCCACGACGAATGTAAAAAAAATCTTAACCCACGCCGTCGTAGAGCTTCCAGTGAATGAATGGTTTCAACCGACCTGTTCCCATGTATTGTTGAAAGGGCAAGGATATGATAGATTAGTAATCTGTGAAAAGAACTTTCCCCGTTCATGGAATTTTTGGGATTACTATTCTTCTTCTATCCGAAATCTTCCTCTTCAAAAAGGTCGATCCGTTCTACAGCTGGTTTTATTCCTTTGCCTGGTGGTCCTACATCCTCGTCGTTGACGCAGTGATCTATCGCTTAAAAGGAAACTCTCTCATCCTCAATCGTACCAAAGAATTCTTCTTGATGATCCCTTGGTCGATCTTCATCTGGTTAATCTTTGAAGCGGCAAATCTCTCGTTACAGAACTGGTATTATGTCAACCTCCCCCACTCCGTGGTTGAGAGATGGTGCGGTTATGCGATTGCTTATGGGACTGTTCTTCCCGGGTTGTTCGAGACAACTGAATTGCTGGAATCTTTGGGTTTGTTCAAGAACTCTAAAATTAAGAAGACAGAGATCTCCAGCGGAGGCCACAGTGTTCTCATTCTCCTCGGAAGCCTTTGCCTTGTGTCTTCTCTACTCATCCCCGAATCCTTCTTTCCCCTCATCTGGATGGGGTTCACCTTTCTCTTAGACCCTTTCAACTACCGGTTCGGCGGGAAATCTCTCTTAAGAGATCTTGAAGAAGGAAATCCAAAGAAGATCTACCTCCTGCTCGTCGCCGGGCTGATCTGCGGCTTTCTATGGGAATTCTGGAATTTTTGGGCTCTGTCAAAATGGGTCTATACCGTTCCGTTCTTTGAGAAAGGGAAAGGGTTCGAAATGCCATTCCTTGGCTTCCTGGGGTTTCCTCCGTTTGCCGTCCAAGCTTATGTGATGTATAATTTCATTTCTCTGTTTCGATCCGGAAGGGGATGGGAAGAATCCATTTCTCCCCTAAATATGGAGAAAAAGGCAAGACCCCTGACGATGATCTTAACTGCCATCCTGATCGCAGGTTTCTCCGTCCTTATCTTCAGGGCCATCGACTCATATACAGTTAACTCTTATTATCCCAGGCTTGAGGATGCTTACTGGATTGAGCCTCAATATCGAAGGGAGCTTCCAAAAGTTGGCATCACCAGCCTCGGCGAGCTACTTTCAAAAACCAGAGAGAAAGATGACCGGGATGAACTGGCACTCCGTCTCCTCATCCCGAAGGAGGTACTCATCCAATGGGTCGAAAAAGCCCAGTTGGCTCGGTTAAAGGGGTTGGGGGTTGGGAACCTTCGGCTATTAGAAAGAGTGGGCATTGATTCGATTTCCGCTCTCGCGAAGGATAATCCTGAACATCTTTATGAAAAGCTTGAGCAAATCCCGCAGGACAGAGTCCTTCCCCGAAGGGCAATGATAAGAATCTGGGTGAGAGAAGCAAGAAAGAAAGTCCGCAGTAATGAGTTGTAAGTTATGAGTTATGAACTGAAATAAAATCTAACAATTGCCGATCACGAGTCACGATTCACCAATCACGAGATACACTATGAAATATGGAGCAATGAACTTTCCAATAAAACCTCTTTTGGGAGAGATAGAAGAGATCGGAGAGATGGGTTTCGATTATGCCGAACTGACCATGGATCCTCCCGAGGCGATCCCGCACAAAATTTTGGCGCAAAAACGGGCGATCCAAGATGTCCTCCATCGATACGGAATGGGGATGGTCGCGCATCTTCCCACTTTTGTTTGGACCTCAGACCTCTATGAAAGTCTAAGGAAAGCCTCCCTACAAGAAAATTTCGTGGCTCTGGAGGCCGCGGCAGAATTGGGAATTGAAAAAGTCGTACTCCATCCTGGTTTCATCACCGGTTTAGGGAAATTCCTTCTGGATAAGGCCACGGGATATGCCCTGGAATCTCTCGGAGCCATCTTGAAGAAGGCCGTGAGCCTGAATATCACTCTGTGCATTGAAAACATGTTTCCTCAGGCGCGCTTTCTTTCGCAGCCCCATGAGTTCCAATCCGTTTTCGACGCCTTTCCGGAAATTCGACTTACGTTAGATGTTGGCCATGCCAACATCGGTGGCGGCAAGAATAAATCCATGGAGTTTATCCGTCTTTATGGTTACCGGATCGGCCATGTCCACGCCAATGACAACTTCGGAAAAGAAGATAGCCATCTTCCAATCGGCGCCGGGGTCATCGATTTCGAAAGAATTATGAAAGAGCTGAAAGAGGCCCAATACGATGAAACCATCACCCTCGAAGTCTTCTCCAGGGACAAGGACTACCTTAAGATCAGCAAGGAGAAGATAAAACGACTATGGGAAGCCTTATGATTGCGGAATGCGGAACGGATTATTAAGGTTTGAACCTTTGAGCTTTCACCTTTGAGCTCTAGTCTATGCTCCATACCCTTCGCATCTTCACAGGAATCATTCTGAAAGTCTATTCAGGACACCTGTCCTTCTTGCACGGTGAAGCACGGCTTTGAAAAGAATTGCCTCCACGACAACGTAAAGGCCCGCTAAGCCGAATCCCCAGGCTAATACGTTCTTAAACCCTTCATTGAATCCATAAAAGGAACGAAAGTATGCCAAGAAATACGTCAGCGGAATGGCTTGGGCTATCTGCGGAAAGGGAAAAGGGAGGATGAAGACGGGATAGTATATCCCGCAGATCAAGGAAATCAAACCGCTGAAAGACCAGGCGGCTACATCCGCCATATAACCAAAAAGGAGAACGAGGATGCAGACGCTCATGCCTACGGATGCAGCAGTGAGGAAAAGGCCCAAGAGAAAGAGGATAAGAGGACCGACGCCCGGCCGCAAAAGATCGAACCCAAAGGCAAAACTGCTGAAAATCGAAAGCAATAAAAAGACAAAGAAGGATCGAATCACGCCGATCAGCCAGGAACCCAAAATCAACTGAAAAGATTGAACAGGGGCGATGAAAGTATGTTTGAGGGATTTCGACCAGAGATCGTACAGGAGGACATAGGCCACGTCAATCTGACACACCTGAATCACACTCATGGAGATGATGCCGACCAGGATGAACCCCGTTTTGTTGGGATCCAGCTCCAGAAAGCTTGTCAAAAACCCTACAGAAAAGAATCCAACTACAGGCCAGAAAAGGATCTCGAAGATGGTAAAGACATTCCGCTTTGCGATGATCCAATTCTTAAACACAAAGGCCCATATCTGAATCAATCTCCGCTGCAAAGTCAATGAAGACATTGTCTAAAGTCCAGCCAACCGTATTTGAAATTCTGATCGTTCTATCGACGCGCGCTGCGCCTTTCCAGCCAATCGCGCACGGCATGACCGGTTCCGAACGGCCACGGCTTTAGTTTATCAACGGGGATCCTCTTGATTTCCGCTAATTCATCTCCCAATTTTATTTCGCCGGCGGCAGAAAGCTGATAGGCGATGATCAACTGGTTCCTTTCAAAAAAGGAATAAACGCCCACAAACTCCATGATCTCGGCATCGAGCCCCAGCTCTTCTTTCACCTCTCTCTTGACGGCTGTTTCCGGCGTTTCCCCTTTTTCAAGAAATCCTGTGATGAGCCCGAACATCTTTTCAGGCCATTCTTTATTCCGGGCGAGAACGACTTCACCGTCCATCTCGACGATCGCGGCAACAACCGGCAAAGGATTATCCCAGAACACATAACCGCAGTAGTTCGACATGCAGCAAAGGACATCTTTCCCATCCACAGTGTCCTTCGTTAAACCTTTTCCACACAATGGACAATATTTGAATTCATTCATACCATCCCCATTCAGAGAAAACTGAATTCCGCAGAAGAGTTACCCCCCTTTATTCCCCCCCTTAAATTAAAGGAAGGTGTGAAAAAGTCCCCCCAGTGCAAAGGGCGGGCAGGGATGTCGAGACGGAACGGGAAGCGAAGGCCCGATGGGCCCAGAGCTTCCCAAGTTTTACAGCGGTACCTCTTAACGCTAACTACTCACAATGAAAAACTTGCCAACTATTGACCATCGACAGGCATTTGTTAGTTTTACCGTCTCAACTATCCGCATTTGTAAAACTTTAGAGATATTCTTGCCCCCCCGCCTCCCCGAATTTTTCACAACTTCAAAAGGGGATGGAGCGGGGGTTAAACGATTTCTTAAGATACAGGGTAAAGTAGCCAAAAGACACTTACGGCAACAACATCTCAATGAGATGGGGCCCTGGTTCGGCGAATGCACTGCTCAGTTCCTTGGCAAGGTCTTCCGCAGTACTGACAGTAACCCCGGGAACACCAAACCCCTGAGCAATCTTTACCCAATTGAACGGAGGCCTTGTCAGTTCTGTCAGTGCCAGAACATTCGGGCCATGGGACGTATTGCCCGCGTGGACCAATTCCACTTGAAGGATGCGGTAACTCCGGTTGGAGCAGATCAGGGTGGTAACGTTTGATCCTTCACGGGCCTGCGTCCACAGAGCCTGTACCGTGTACATCGCGCTCCCATCTGCCTCTAGGTTGATCACCGGTCGATCGGGACGGGCTATCGCAGCACCCGTAGCACAGGGAATGCCCTGTCCGAGCGCCCCGCCCGTCAGGGTCATGAGGCTATACGCCGGCAGCCCTGCCGGCGGAGCAAAATAGAGATACCCCGACGTGGCGGATTCATCGATAATGACGGCGTTTTCCGGCTGCACTGCCGCCAAAGTAAGACAGGCCCTTTCGGCTGTGAGCTTACCCTCCGGCATTGCCTGCCGCTCCTGTCGCCCGAGGAGGTTGTCGTTAATTGCGAGATGCGAAGGTGCACCAACCGTGTTAGCAAGATTTTCAAGGGCCTCCACAACATTCTGCCGATCCGTACAGAGTGTCATTCTCTCTTGCTCATCAGTCAAAATTCGACTCCCAAACCCAGGGTATCCAAAGAAAGCAACCGGTTCCGGGGCTCCCGCGAATAGTACCACCTCGTATTGCGAAATCACTCTTGTCGCTTGTCTGGGAAAATAGGGAAGCCGTTCCACGATGGGTAGCCCGGTACCGCGCTCCATGTATCCGGGAAACGTTTGGGTAAAGAGATCGCATCCTACCGTCTTCTGAATGCGGGCCGCGGCATCCAGCCCGGGCTTTCGTAGCGCCCTGCCCCCGAGCATGAGTGCCACCTTACGGGAAGCTCGTAACCGGGAGGCAACTGCTTTAATAGCATCGGGGTCAAGAGAATCAAAGGGTTCACCGGATGTCTTGACCCTATTAACGTCACATTCGGCCAATTGATAATCATGAGGCACGATTAACGTTGCCACCTGACCCAGCCGGGTTGCGGTAACCGCATCCACAACATCCACCGAGATGTCAAGAGTAGATTTACTGGTCCGCCACCATCCTGAGACAGTCCCAGCAAGGCTCTCAATATCCATGGCAAGCGGCGGGTCCGCATTGCGGTGCCACGTGGCATGCTCGCCCACAACGTTCAGCACGGGCGATTTGGCACGCCGTGCGTTGTGCAGGTTCGAAAGGCCATTAGCAAGGCCAGGGCCCAGGTGGAGCAGAACCATTGCCGGTTTATCCAGCATCCGGCCATAACCATCCGCAGCACCGGTGCAAACGCCCTCGGAGAGGCCGAGGAAAGCCTTGATGCCCGGCGTTTTGTCGAGAGCTGTGACAATCGGCAATTCAGTGGTACCGGGATTTGCAAAGCAGACCTCCACACCTGCCTCGATCGCTGTCTTTACAAGAAGCTCAGCACCGTTCATGATTATCTTCTCCCCCTCACCGCCTCCCTCTCCCCCTGCCTAAAGGCAGGCAGGCGCTGGGGAGAGGGAGGCGGTGAGGGGAAATTCATCACTTATTGAGATTATGATTTTCTCCGTTCTTTGCAAACTCAATGAAGACATCCTCCAAATCGATCTGTCCTAAGGTGACCTTTTTGATCTCGGCACCGCCCTGAGAGAGCAGGGCGATCAAGTTTCCCAATCTTCTCTCCCCATCATCTACTATGATCTCGCATAGGGAATCGGAAATCGTAAAATTGATCACACCATCCGCACGGAGTAATTCGTCCTCTTGGATCCTTCCTTTAAATTCAACCTTTAACCGATCACCGATCCGGACCATTCGTTTCAAGGCCTCCGCCGTTCCGGTAGTAACGATCTTTCCTTCTTTCAAAAAAGCAATACGACCGCAGAGATATTCTGCCTCCTTCATATTATGAGTGGTGAGAAGGATCGTTATCCCCTTTTGCCTATGGATTGAAAGAATCTCGTCTCGAATTCGTATGGAGACATCAGGATCGAGTCCCACCGTAGGTTCATCCAGGAAGAGGACCTCTGGATCGTTAATAAGGGATTTCGCAAGGGAAAGCCGCTGTTTCATCCCGGTCGACAGCTCGTCAAAGGGGATATTTTGGTATTCCCTCATGCTAAAAAGATTGATCAAAGTTTCAACCTTTGTCTCACGCTGTCTCCCGGTTAAGCCGTAGAGCATGCCGTAGTAGTGAAGGTTTTCCTTTACGGTCAGGCTCCAGAGGAAATTGGCATTTCCGCTCACTACGTTCACTCTCTTCCTGACTTCATGTTCATCGTGGAGTCCATTCATGCCCAAGATATGAACCTTGCCGCGATCAGGGAGGAGTAATGTGCAGAGAATCGACATGAGAGTGGTCTTTCCTGCGCCGTTGGGACCCAGGATGCCAAAGATCTCCTTTTCTTCGATCTGAAGGTCAACCCCTTTTAGGGCTTCCTTCTCTCGCTTCTTCCACCAGCCTGATCGGTAGGTCTTAAATATTCCCTCAGCTTCGATCGCGTAGGCCATGAGTCCAAACCTATATCGGACAGGGTTCAAGGGGTCTTGGGTCCCAGGGGCCGAGTGAAATCCTTAAAATAAGAAACCTCGAACCCATGAACCCTCGAATCCTCGAACCCTTCAATTTTAAAAGTATATTATGGAATTAGCGATTTGCCAAATAGAAATTTGAAATCCTATAAGATTTTATGCTGGGTAGGGAGGATGTCTTCTCTTTCTTCCAACTCACCGGTTTCGCGCGAGATTGACTTTTTCTACGGGCTCAATGCCGGAGGGGTCCTTATGGGTTTTTCAATTGTTCATCTGATATTCACCGCTAAGAGGAAATACATATTTCTCCCAGACACGGCTAACCAGCTCATCATCCCCTACCGTCCTGCTCATCATAACCTACCGGCAAAAGTTCGTCTGATCCTCTTTAGTCGTATTCATACCGTAGATCTGCAGAGCAAATGAGGCGAAGTCCCTGACCATGAAATCGAATATCTGGTTGAGGATGTCCTTATCCAGTATTCGTATTGTAGATGTCGGCACCGTGTGCTCGTTCGGAGAGACCGAAAGCAAAGATCGCCCCTTCCCTGAGAAGCTTGGCCGCTTTCTGCTTGGCCTTCTCGTTCTTACTCACCCAGATGGGCTCCAAGCTGAGGATGGTCACCTGGAAGCAATACCAGTAACCCAGGCCATAAAAGACCAGGAGTTCGCTGTAGGCGATGTTGCGGGCCGTATCCCAACGCCAATCCGAATCACTGTCACGATAGGCCTTGGGTGTAAGCAACTTGGAAAAGATTCGTTCTTTTTTAATAAAATCGACAAACTCCTTGTATCAAACCTTTTTATTGAAATCCTCGAGGAGCCTGGCCTTCCCCATGGTTTCGAAGAATCGGATTGTCTTTGTCATAATGCTTCGCGAATTTTCATCGACCATGAGGCCTGTGTATTTCTTCGGCTGAAGCAGAAAGTCCATTTTTCGCTCCTCACCCCTGTCATTTTCATAAAATTTAGGAGAATTTGCAGGGGGAGTCAAGAAGAAAATCTGGTGGCATTTGGGTTCTCTGGATTAATTGGTACAAGGGGTGAATTTGAAGAAATGATGGACTTATGTATTATAATTACTATGGTGTCCGTAACTGAGCAGAAATATTGTTCTGAAAATCTCCCCTAACCCCTCTTTGCCAAAGAGGGGGAATGCCTCTCTTTTGTAAAGGGAGGCAAGGAGGGATTTAATCTTTAATGTCCACACAACCATTAACTGACTGATTAACTCGATGGAAAAGTTTATCGAGATTATCGGAGCCAAGTCTCACAATCTCAAGAATATCAACTGTCGAATTCCCAGGGGCAAGATCACCGTCATCACCGGTGTCTCAGGGTCGGGCAAATCAACTCTTGCTTTTGACACCCTCTTTGCGGAGGGCCAGCGACGTTACATTGAATCTCTCTCCACTTATGCCCGGCAATTTTTGGAAAAAATGGATCGACCTGACGTCGAGGCCATACATGGAATCCCGCCTGCCATTGCAATCGAACAGAAGAACTCCGTCAAGAATGCCCGCTCCACGGTTGGAACAGCCTCTGAGATCTATGACTACCTCAGGCTCCTCTTCGCCAAGATCGGCGAAGTCTTCTGTCCGGAATGCCATATCAAAGTCTCAGGGGATACTGTGGAGAGTGTTGTCGAACAGATCCTGATTCAATTTAAGGGACTGAAGATTGTCATCCTCAGCCCGGTTTCTCTCGTCGATGGCCAGGAAAGGGAATTGAAGGTAAAAGATCTCATCAAAAATGGATATTACCGAATCTGGGCAAAAGGCCAAATTCTTGACCTCACCAGCCTCTCTGCTTCAGAAATTGAACAAAGATTTTCCTCCTCACCCTCCCCTCTTCCACCCGGGGAGAGGGTGAGGGATAAGAACACTCTCTCTGTTCTTATTGACCGGCTCATCTCTGAAGATAAGGAAAGGTCAAGGCTCTCCGAGGCTGTCCAAAGAGGGTTTCAACTTGGAAATGGCAACGTTGAAGTGGTAACTGAGCATGGTGAAAAAATAACCTTTAATCGGAGCTTCTCCTGCAATCGATGCGGACGAAATTTTTCGGAGCCCGAGCCTCTTCTCTTCTCGTTTAACAGCCCTCTCGGTGCCTGCCGCGTATGCCAGGGTTTTGGCAGGATCATCGGGATCGATTGGCAGAAGGTCATCCCGGATCCAAAAAAACCATTGAAAGAAAAACCCTTTGCTCCCTGGAACACGCCCGCTTACGAAGACCTGTATGAATATTTGTGGGAGGCTTGCCGGAGGCACAAGATTCCTACCCAAAAACCTTTTGAAGAACTTCTCCCCCAACAGAAAGAGATTTTAATCAATGGGAAAGGAGAGTTCATCGGCTTAAAGGGATTCTTTGAATGGATGGAGGGAAAGCGATACAAAGTTCACTACCGGGTGTTTTTGAGCAAATACCGGGCCTATACCCCCTGCCCTACTTGTCACAATACCCGACTCAAAGAAGAAACACTCTATGTGTTCCTGGCAGGAAAGAATATTGCTGAGCTTTGCGACATGCCTATCTCCGACCTCCAGATGTTCTTCAAGAATCTGCCGATCAAAGATTTTCAAAAGAAAGTTGGAGAGCGTCTCCTTAAAGAGATGAACGACCGAATCGGATTCATGGTGGATGTTGGATTGGGATACTTAACCCTCTCCCGTCAAACCAGAACTCTCTCCAGCGGTGAATATCAACGGATCACATTAGCAAGATCGCTCGGTTCCGCTTTGACGGAGACTCTCTATGTTTTAGATGAGCCGAGCATCGGCCTCCACGCAAGGGATACCCATCGCCTCCTCCGGTCCCTACGGAAACTACGAGAAGGAGGAAACACGGCTGTCGTAGTAGAACATGATCCGGACGTGATACGAGCAGCCGACGAAGTCATTGACCTCGGCCCCGGCGCCGGAAGATCGGGGGGCTCTGTGGTCTTTCAAGGCGGACTGGAATCCCTTTTGCAGAACAAGGATTCCATTACAGCTCGCTACTTGAGGGACAGAACACCTTCTGCTCAAACCAAGTCTCTTAGAAAACCGTGGGGATGGATCTCCGTCCATGACGCGCGGGAGCACAATCTTAAAGGAATCGATGTCAAAATTCCATTGGGAGTGATGGTCTGCATTACGGGCGTCTCAGGAGCCGGGAAGACCACTCTGGTTCATAACATTCTTTATGCTGGAGCAAAGGGTAATGGAAACTCAGGCTTTGAAAAGGGAGCATTTGACTCCATCAAGGGTTTAGAACAGATCCATGATCTCATCTTGGTCGATCAATCTCCCATCGGGAAAAGCATTCGGTCGAACCCCGCCACTTATGTCAAGGTATTCAGCGAGATTCGGGATCTCTTCGCCCAGACCCGGGAAGCGAAGAGATACGGGTTCAAACCCCGCCACTTCTCTTTTAATACAGAAGGGGGCCGATGTGAAACCTGCCAGGGTGCAGGGTTTCAAGTCCTCGACATGCAATTCTTAGAGGACGTCACCATCACCTGCGAAACATGCGAAGGGAAAAGATTCCGGCCTGAAATTCTGAAAGTGACGTATCGCGATAAGAACATCTCGGAAGTGTTAGACATGACGGTGGATGAAGCCATCACTTTCTTTCAGGCCCACAAACGGATTCTTTCAAAACTTCGAATCTTTAAGGATGTAGGCTTAGGTTATCTCACCCTCGGCCAGTCCACCAATACATTGAGCGGAGGGGAATCGCAGCGATTGAAACTGGCCTTGCATATCGGTCAAAGCCACGAAGGAAAAGACCTCTTCATTTTTGACGAACCCACCACAGGTCTCCATATGGCCGATGTTGACCTCCTCCTGATGACTTTTCAAAAACTTCTCTCCCAGGGCCACTCGCTGATCGTGATTGAGCACAACCTGGACCTCATCCTTCGTGCGGATTACATCATCGATTTGGGCCCTGAAGGAGGGGAGGAAGGGGGAAGGGTCATTGCCGAAGGCGATCTCAAAAAGATCATGGCCTCGCCGCAATCCTATACTGGACAGTTTCTAAAGCAACGCCTCCTAAGAACTGGTGATAGTGCTCAGTGATGGTGAGAGGCAATAGCCAAACCCGATCACTATCACCAACACCCTCACTTTCTATATTTCTGATCTCTGCTTCATGCAACTAAGCATCTGTTCGAGGCGATTCCGTTCAAACCCTACCATCACCTCATTGCATGCCGTAATGACCGGAACGCTTCGTGCTCCTGAAATTTTTACCATCTCATCTAATGCCGCCCGGTCTTTGGTCACATCGTATTCCGTAAATTTGTAGCCCTTTTGCGAAAGAAACTCTTTCGCCATCTTGCAATAGGGTCAAGTCGGTGTCGAATAAACTTTAATCTCGTCCTCTGCCATGGTAATTCCTCCTTGTTCATTTATCGATTTAAAACCTTCCTATATTTTTACACATATCTCTTTTGGATTGTCAACTAATGTTTTTTCCTTAAATCTCCACCACGCTGGCTTCACCCTCACCCCGACCTTCTCCCCTCAAGGGAGAGGGAAAAGGGGTTGGTACGAAAGCTATTTAATATTATATCGCAATTTTCAGATTTGCTTTGGGAAATTTTGGGCTATAATGTTTCTCATGAATTTTCCGGAAAGCAAATCGGCTGCTCTCAGAATGTCAAAATTTGGACATCTTCAAAAGGCAGCGGAGGACTTCCGCTATCTTCTCAGCCGCGGTTATCCGAGAAAGGTGACACTGGAACTGGTGGGGAATCGATATGGGTTAACTTTCGATGAGCGGCATCTTCTTCACCGTGGAGTTTTTTCAAGTAAAGACTCGCAATCGAGGCAAAAGAAGAGAATTTCCATCAAAGAAATTCGAAACCAAGACCTGGCGATCGATGGTCACAATGTCATTATAACAATTGAAGCTGGGCTCTCTGGCCGTCCTTTGGTTCTTTCAGATGACGGCTTTGTAAGAGATATCTCCGGGCTCTCTGGTAGTTTCAAAAAGACGGAGACGACAGAAAACGCTATCCAATTGATCACCGATGCCATAAAACAGATTAAGCCCCGCCAAACCCTTTTCCTCCTCGATGCTCCGATCAGCAAGAGCGGTAAATTGGCTGAGGAGATCAGAAACCGACTGAAGCAAGCCAATCTCCCAGGAGATGCCATGGCTATAAAGGTCCCGGAGAAGATTCTGTTTGGGTTCCCGGGAATTGTAGCTACCAGTGACACGGCCATCATAGACCGTCCTAAAAAGGTACTGGATTTGGCTGCTTATATTTTAACGAAGAAAATTGGGTCAAAAACTTTTCTGAAATGGAAGAAATAGCCTTTGGGGGACAACACCCCCCTACCCGTTGGAGAGAAGCCTCATTTGGAAAGCGCTGAAAGAACTGATAGCTATCGATGGGCCATCCTAATCATTGCCTACCTCTCCATCCTTGCTTTTACATTCATCTTTCAATCCATCCCTCCCGTTCTTCCCTTGATCATCTCTGAACTCCATTTGACTTATGCCCAGTCCGGCTTACTGATGAGTCTTTTCTCACTCCCCGGCCTTTTCATCTCCCTTTTAGGCGGATTCCTCTCAGACCGTTATAAAATGAGGCCCTTAGCGGCAGGCTGCTTTTTTTTGATGATCGGAGGCACCCTACTCGTCGCATTAGGGGCGGACCTCCGAATTTTGTGGCTCGGAAGAATTATTGCCGGAATCGGTGCCATCACCCTTTCCATCTTCCTTCCCAAACTGCTTTCTCAATGGTTTAAGAATAGAGAATTAGGCCTGGCGATGGGCTTATTCAATACGGGAGTCCCCCTTGGTTCGATAATCTCCTTTGGGCTCTTTGGTAGAATTGGAAGTCAATGGGGATGGCGTATTCCTCTTTTACTCACCGGGGTATATTCGCTCATCACATTCGTTCTTTTCTTAAGCCTTTACCGATTGCCACATGCGCCAGAAAAGAGAAAAGATGATCCCGCCACTGTTTATAAGTCGATAAAAAAGATGGGGTGGCCCATCTGGTGTGTGGGTCTCTCCTGGCTCTGGTTCAATGCTGCCTTCACCTCCTTTGCCACCTTCGCCCCCAACTTTTTTCAGCAGAAGGGCTATACAATTGAGAAAAGCGGTCTCTTCATCGGAATTCCCCTTTTGGGCTCTCTCTTCTTCAGTACCCTCGTAGGGTACCTTGTGGACCGGTTTAAACATCAGGAATGGTTCATTGGAACGGGAGCCATTGGATTGACTGTCTTGGCATTATTCTTCAATCTCAGTTCTTCGTTTCTGCCACTTGTCATTCTGATGGGAATTTTTTCAGCAATGATTCCCGCTCCTATTTATTCCCTTCCCCCGGAAATACTAAAAACAGAAAGTGTTGGATTGGGATTTGGAGTGATCTCGACCTGCTCGAGCATCGGCCTGTTTGTTGCACCCTATCTGGTTGGAAAAGCCGAAGACTTGACAGGCTCTTACATTTCGACCTTCGTCTTGATCTCTGTCTTTTTCTTTCTCGTCGCGATCTTCATCTTTCTCACTCACCGATTCCGCAGCAAAACAAGTCATTATTAGCCAAAATGACTCACTGCTGAACTCAAGAAAGCGTGGCTTGTCCTATTTTTTCCGTCCTTTACAAAAATGTCATTCCCTGAGTAAATTCTTCGCAATTTGTCCATCTTCCTCAGTCCGTCTCCCTCTGACTTATGCCTACACACTCCATCTTCCCATACCTTAGAACGCCTTAAATAACAATAGGTTATAAGAAAGCGGACCGGTTTCATGAAAATTTGGAGCATCTTGGAACAAAAGTTGCTGTTTCGTTAATCCTAGGAAAAATCTATATCCATAGTTGGGCTGTATCATCATGGCAAAAGAACCGAACAGACTTATTTCTGAACCACATAAAGGAAAATATATACCAGCCCAAAACGTTAAGAAAATGAATACTTATTTAGCAGATCGGAAGAGAATTCGATCGCTCAAAAACTCAGCCCTCACCAAACCTTTCCCTACTGAACAGACAGAGGAGAAACTGCGGGAGGCCGAACATTTTCTGAAGAACATCTTTGCGAGCATCCAAGACGGCATCAGTATCCTTGATAA
>DASPPQ010000224.1:0-7167 GCA_035625415.1 Thermodesulfobacteriota bacterium | reverse complement strand
TCATCTAAGGGCTCGGAGTCGTCATCTTCCTGCGGCCCTGCGGGTGGTTCCACAAAATTCTCTTGAGGCTGATTGAGAACCGGTAGTTCACCGGTCTCCCAGACTTTTTGTGAACCTGACAAGGTTAAAAGAGTGATTTGTCTCCAAAATCCGCAAGACGAGATTACATCTATAAGATCTCGTAACAGGTCTTAACATCCATACCTGGTTCCAGCAACGGAATAAATTTCTCCAGGGTTTTCCGAAGATTGCCGGAATGCACCTTTAACGCTTCCTCATCCCGGTATTTTTCGTAAAGAATAATAGTGTTGTCTTCACCACGAACCCTATGGGGAATATAGACAAGACAACCCGGTTCGGCCTCTTTGATCTTTGGGACAATTTCCTTTAGAACTTTAATCGCCTCCTCCATTTTTCCATCCTTAACCTTCACCTTCGCAATAAGTGTGATCATGTCATCCTCCTCGTTTTTCCTGATAAAATTGATGTATTTGAATAACTCAAAAAATCAAAATATCCTTCTAACAATTAGAGGCTCAGATTGGTCAAGAAATCGATGAGCAGTCGATTAACTTCAGTTGGACGTTCCTGCTGGATCCAATGTCCGGCCCCTGGTAACAGAACCTTCTTCCTTAGCTCGGGCACCGTTTTTTCCATTGTATTGAAGGCCCTCCGATCCATTGCGACGACCGGGTCGAACTCACCCGCAATGAACAGCGCGGGTTGGCGGAGCTTCGCACCATTCAAAAAAGGTGTAAGCTCCCAGTTCCTATCGAGGTTCCGGTACCAGTTCAATCCACCCCGAAATCCCGTGCGTTTGAACTCATCCACGAAAAAGGCGACGTCCTGCTCGGTTAACCAGGCAGGAAGCGCCTCCGGCAGCGACCCTGTATCAAGAAACTTCTCCGACTTAGCAAACAGATAGCGCCACCTTTTTTCCGGTGGCGGGTCTCCTGAGGAGGAATAGAGGGAGATGCGCATGGTTTTAGAGACGTCTGCCTCAAGTTCCGCCTCCGCTTTGCCTGGCTCCTGGAAGTATAGCATGTAGAATTCCTGCTCGCCTGCCATTCGTTTCATTGCTTCCGTCGGTCGCCCGGACTCCCAGGATCTGGAAAAATAAGGCACACTGAGTAGGACGATTGCACGGAACAGGTCAGGACGGAGTAAGGCGCAATGCCAGGCAACGGGTGCACCCCAATCGTGTCCGATAATGATCGCCCCTTCTTCCCTCAAGGCATGGATCAGTCCAACCATGTCAGCCGTCAGTTGGAGAATGTGATATGCCTCGATTGGCTCCGGCTGATCGGTCTGACCATAGCCGCGCTGATCCGGAGCCACCACGTGGAATCCTGCATCAGCGAGTGCTGGGATTTGATGCCTCCAGGAATACCAGCACTCCGGGAAGCCATGGCAAAGGATGACCAGCGGCCCTTGACCCTGCTCGGCGAAGTGCATTTTAATACCGTTGGTGTCGACGAATCGGTGGTTTATGGATGCCACAGGGTCTCCTTGGAAGCATGCCGATAAGGTTCGTCATCTTCCGGCGAAAGTTTCATGGTAATAATCCAAGCCGAAGCAGATGTATTCAGTGATGGGACTATTGATAAACCAAAAAGCACTATATTTCAACACAAACAAGCCAAAGAGAGGCACACCGAGGATTATTTTACACGATTGCTTGATAGAAAATGTTTGAAAGCTCGTTGCGTTGAAATTATTTGACAACTAAAGCTGGCCGTTGTAATATATTTACAACGTTGTAAATACTTTACAATGCCCAAGGGAGGTGCCGAGATGAGTGCCTTATTTGGTGAGTATTTTAAAAAGAAACGTTTGAAGATGCGAAAAACCTTGAGACAATTCTGTTTAGAAAACGGATTGGATCCCGGAAATATCAGTAAAATAGAAAGAGGAATATTACCGCCGCCACAATCAAGAGAAAAATTGGCAAACTATGCGAAGTGCCTGGGAATTGTGGAAGGGAGCGATGAATGGTTAGAATTTTTTGATATAGCACGCACCGACGCCGGCCGCATCCCCGAGGATCTGCTTGCAGATAAGGATATAGCCGCTCAACTGCCATTAGTATTCAGAACCATTAAGGGGCAAAAACTCACCGGAGAGCAATTGAAAAAATTTGCTCGCGCACTGAAGAAACTCAATGAGCCAGAGTGATATGATTGCCCCTATTCTGTCTTACGACGATATTAATAAACGCGCCGAAGATTTCTTAAGGGAACACAAACGAAATAAAATCCTTCCTGTGGACATCGAAGCAATAGCAGAATTCGACCTTGGCTTGAATATATTTCCCTTTCCTAATCTTCAAGAGACCTTTGACATAGAAGGGTTTATTTCCGGCGACCTGAGCGTGATTTATGTTGATGAATTTATTTACTACCAACGGCCTGCAAGATACCGTTTTACCCTTGCCCATGAGATAGGGCACTACGTATTCCACTCTGATTTGATAGCCTCATTTCATCCCCAAAGTGTGGCAGATTGGAGCAAATTCATTCTTGCTGTCGATGAAGAGACCTATGACTGGCTTGAATGGCAAGCCTATTCCTTTGCTGCAGCCGTCCTGGTGCCTCGAGTTTCATTGAAGCAGAGCTTTCGCAAAGAATTGAAGTCATTGCAGCCCAAAATAGACTTCATTCGTTCGAGGGGGCTTTCGGCCGAAGCTTCTCAGGACTATATCGTAAATGCAATCGCGACAAAGCTTATCGGAATATATGACGTATCGGCTGATGTGCTTAACAGACGAATCTCGAAGGAGCTTGAAAAAGGATATCTTTCGTTAGAGTAATGAGGAGGGGCCAACTTTTCTAGGGATGACAGTTTCTTAAATAATTTAACTACGTCCCCGAGATTCCGTCTTGTTTTCTCGGGCATAATAAAGGTCGGCAAGGTAGACAAATTTAACAACCCTGATTGGGGATAATGAGGCCCCGAATTCTGTAGCCTGGCAGACGATAAATTGAATTAATTTGATCGGATCAATTTGCATGAGATGTTATGCCTCTACTCGTTAGTATAATATGTTTGGAGTAGCTTAGACATCAACCGACCTTGTTATTATTTTCTCAGTTCGTTCAGACGAACCCAATCCCCGGGGGCGCGTTCGTATTTCCAGAATGTCCATCCATTACAAGTAGGCCGTTTACAGGCTGCGGCGGCGGCAATAGAAGGAGACCAGTAGACGTTACCTTTAAATTTTATTGATCCGTTACACCTAACATGGGCTTTAATTGTTTTTCCTTTATAACGAGCCTGCAATTTTATTGGACCTTCAATGTAATGCGTCAGAACGGCTTCCTTTCCTATACGTAAATTTCCTTCTTTCACCTCTGAAACCTTTTCCTTACCCAAAAGTGAAAGAAGCTCATCATGCTGCCGTGAGCGAATATCTCTTGCAAACCTCCTCCGAATATCTTCTGACTTTAGAAACTTTCCCTTCTGTTTGTTTCCTTTCGGTTTGACGACTCGAAGGATTAGAGATTCCAGCTCTTTCAGATGGCTGTCGCCAATAGTGAGCTAAACGCTGAACCGATCCCAAGACTCCTTGTGATGGTCCCGCAAATGATGAGCGAGACGAGAGCGAAGATTACTTGCTAATCCTATGTAGTAAAGTTTGTTTCGGCGATAGAGTGCATAAACACCTTGCCGACGTCGAACATATCTACGCACGATATCTTGATACTTCTCCAATGCTTCACGTGAAATGCTTTCCAAATGCTGACTAACCAAGGCCACCTTTTTGCCCATATTACAATTCTCCTTTGAAGGCCTTGTCGAGTATGGATGGTAACAGGGCTTCCAATTCTTCACTGGTTTCGACTTCGATGCGCTTCACATTATCCACCTTCGCTTGCAAGGCATCTAACTCCGTTACGATCCGTTGTTGCTCAGAAAGGGATAAAATAGGCACTTGGAACTTCTCAATCTGCGATTTGGTAAAACCTTGGCGTGTAGCCCCTTTCTGCTCATTATTGATGAATTCCTGTATGGAGGGCTGGCTTAACCAATACATCAAGTACTTGCTATCCAACTCGGGAAACGGGCGTATAATCGATACATGCTGGTTAACATTTCCTTCAATAAGGTCGGCAGGTACACAGGCCACCCGGCCAATTGACGCGCCCGTGATGTTCAGTAACACATCATTTGGGCTTACCTGGGTCCCCTTCATTCGTTCGTGGGTATTTCGATCAATAAACGTAATACCCTTCCATTCAAACCTTCGCATGCGGACATTGAGGCTTCGAATGAAAGGAACACCTGACGCCGGGTAGCTGGCTCGTCCACCCGGCGGGGTAGACCCGCTCCCAATTTTTGTAGTTAAGTCTCCGAGAGCCCTCTGCTTGGGTTCATTAAACCCAGTAAAGACCGCACGCACACCTGAGTCCATGAAGGCGTCCGTCTCTTCAGCCGTTTGCTGGCGAAGGGTGGACGCTTCTTCGATCTTCGCGGCGAGTTCGTCGATTTTGGCCACGATCCGCCGCTGCTCGACTAGGGGTGGAAGGGGGAGCCCAGTCGCCTCGAACTGATTTGGATGGAGACTACGCCTCCTCACGTTGGTTCCCGTACTCTGCCTTCCAATATTTTCCCAGTGAACCGGTACTTTGAAGTAGTAGTTCAGATATCGTGGATCCACTCGCGACCGGTCTATTTCGTAGACTACAAATGCACCGGACATCACACAATCGTCACATTCCAGAGGTACGACCCCAAAAGCGCCCTCCCATGCCATTATCTTGCAATAGACAAAGTCTTCAGAGCGAATTCGTTGTACCTTCGGCAGAGAAAAAGTTGACCCGAGTTTCTTTTCACCCCTAAAAATCCCGCGAGCAAAGCTGTAAGTCCCCGCGAATTGATACTCCGCTAACTCATTTCTAGGTTCAAATCGACCAACACGACGCAGAATTTGGCTGAAACTAACTATTGGAAATTCACTCATGGCTTCGCTTTAAGTACGGATCTGATTTCCGCAATCACCTCAATGATTCTTGCCTCCTTTCTTAAAATATCCTCTACTAACTGCTCTGGAGGCATGTGTTCGAAGTCTTGTTTGTTGTTGGGATTCTTTATATCAAGATTTGCCGAAACAAGATTCCCTGCTTCATCATATTTTAGGATTTGTTCTGCCGAAGTCTTCCAAGCGCGTCCGTTTTCTTTTCGGTTCTTCCACCATGCCAGACAATCGCCAAACTCCTCATACTGCAATGGCATGGTCTTGGTATACTGTTTCCGGCCTTCTGGCAAGGGAAGTTCATAATACCAAATCTCTTTTGTTGTTCCGGAGCGGTCAAAAAAAAGTAAGTTTGTTGGAATGCTGGTATATGGTGCAAATACACCATTGGGCAGACGCACAATTGTGTGGAGGTTAAATTCCTTGAGAAGTTCCTCTTTAATGCGAGCACATACACCATCACCAAAGAGCATTCCGTTAGGTACTACAACACCAGCGCGGCCTGGCTTTGGGGGCCTTTTCAACTTCCGCATGATGAGTTGAAGGAAGAGGAGCGCTGTTTCTGAAGTCTGCTTGTCATCTGGAAAGTTCCCAAGGATGCCGCGTTCTTCTTCACCGCCGAAAGGTGGATTCGTAAGGATGATATCCACGCGGTCTTTATCTCCAATTTCTCTAAGTGGAAACCGTAAGCTGTTCAGGGGATCAATCTGTGGAGATTCCAAACCATGGAGAAGCAAATTCATCTGAGCCAACAGGTAAGGAAGTGGTTTGGCTTCTCCTCCGAAGGTGCTCTTTGTCTGAAGAGTCTGTCTTCAACAGTTTTGCATTGCTTTTCCAAGTGGTTGTAAGCCTCTACAAGAAAGCCTCCTGTGCCACAAGCAGGGTCAAGAACAGTCTCGCCAAGATGTGGATTGATCACTTCAACCATGAATCTCACGACAGGTCGAGGTGTATAAAATTCTCCCGAGTCTCCTGCTGAATCGCGCATCTCTTTGAGCATGGATTCGTACAGATGGCTCAGAGTGTGAATCTCCTCTGAGGAGTTAAAGTGAATGCCGTTAATCTTGTTAATGATATCGCGGAGCAAATAGCCGCTGAGCATCCGATTTGTGACTCCTTTGAACACTGTGGCAATCACATCGCGGCGGTCTCCACCGTTTGCTCCCAGGAGGCTTCTTAAGTAGGCAAAGAGACCAGGCCCTTTCGTTCCATCCGGACGTATTGCCTCTTCATTGTTGATATAAGCAATCAATTCATTACCGGTGATCCCATCCTCTTTGGCAGCCCAGTCCCGCCACCGATACGGTGATTGGACGGCAGGACGGAATTTTTTTCCCGTCATGGTAGCCTCATGTTCCCGCATTTGTTCCAAATCATCAAGGAACTTTAGGAACATGATCCATGTCAGCATGGGAAGACGATCCAGATCTCCGCTCAGACCCTTGTCTTTACGCATCACGTCCCGTGAGGATTTAATAAGGCTTCCCAATTGTTGGGCTGTAGTTAACGGTTGAGTGGTTTTAGATTTTTTCATCTAAGATTTATCCTTCGCGGCACCCCTCACCCTCTCCCTCTCCCGCAAGGGGAGAGGGGAAAAGCCGGGGCCCTCATGCAGCGTAGAGCAGCGTTTGCAACTGATTCACTGCCTCTTTCAGCTTTTCCGGTCCTCCAAAAAAGTTTGCGATCTCTATCACATTTCCATGTTCTGAAATCGGAGGAACCTTGAGTACGTCCGGTATAATGAACTGGGCTGTGCCATAATCAGCATACTTATCCAGGAGTTCATTAAGAATAATCCTGGCTTCAGGACCATATTGATCGAAAAAGTCTTTCTTATCCTTCCGCAGCCGGTCCGCCCTTTCACGCCGTGTCCGTAAAGGAGCGTTGTATGCGATATGGCAGAGCAAATCGAATGGATCGGCATCAGGTTGCTTTGCGGCGGATGCTAATTCCTCAAAGTTGATTCCTCTTTCTTCAAGGAGCCTAATGACCTCAGATCTTTGTTCTGGATCAGCCCAACGGCTTCGCAATTCAATAGCCGATGGGTAGAGCGTTCTCACTTTCTCTGCAGTATATTCTGTGAACTTAACAACCCGCAGTTGCCTCCCGTCTGAATCAAGCTCGTGGACAATATGGGCCACTATTTCAACATGGCCTCCATCGAAATAGTATTTTCGCCGTTTTCCCTCCGAATC
>DASPPQ010000223.1:0-31914 GCA_035625415.1 Thermodesulfobacteriota bacterium | reverse complement strand
GAGCAAGAAGTCTGCCTTCAACCTTCGGTTTTCTGCTCTCATGCCCGATAAATCATTCTTGGTGAGATCATTTTCTTTCCGTAGGGTATTGATTTCAGAATAAAGCCTATCCATGTCTTTATCAAGGACCTTTATATCCTTGGTGCTCGCACATCCAAAAAGCAACAACCCTATTAAAAAGGCAATTCGTGCTTTCATCACATCACCTTTTTCGAAGGTTTTTTTATGGGAAAGTTCTCCTTCGGTAGATATGGATTCCCCCGAAGGTTAGTTAGGAGCTTCATTTGAGATCCTATGATTTGATAATAGTCCACTAATTTGGGATGCAAACTTCAACAAGAATTATTGATTACCATTTCGAAGAGCGTATCTAACGGCAAAACTCAAAAATCACGAGGAAGTTATCCACAGCACCGCCTCGTCATCCTGGCCTCACCACTCCAGTCGTTCCTTAACCCCATCCTGCCCGAAGCGTCGAGTCGAGTATCTCCGGCCTGTAACTCCTTGACTTTCTATCTGTAGCCTCCCTATTTCATCGGCAGTCCAAGCACGCGATCTCAGGCATGGCAATCACTTCAGTGCGCTTGAGCGCTTCTTCCAATGGAACATACATGCGCAAGGTAAGCGAAAAGGATCCCGATGAAGGGCATGGTAGCCAGTTATTAGCGTTATTTGGCTTGTGTGACGAAATATGAATAATGAAGGATCCATCGTGGTTCTTTTTTATAGGAGACCGGTCGCCCACAGCGTAACGCTTCTCTTTGTTGGGAACTAAATAGCTATCCTTATTATACACGGTAAGACTCCAGAAACCGGTGTCTTGTACGGGCGGGCGTGCCTTAAAATAGACATTATAGGAATGGCTTCCCTCAAGCTGACGGTCCATGTTATCAGTATTGGCGTTCCAGTATAATGCCTCCTCCGCCTGGTTCGCCGCTATGCCGATGCGTGCAATATAAGCGCGAATCAGGGGTGGCGTATCGCTCTGGGCGAGATCAAGTCGGGTCATCCATGACCCATTCCTGACTGTTCCCTTGCCCGCGCTGAGCATACCCAGGTGATGCTTAAAGAAATAATCCAGCGATGGCACCATGAGAGTCCATCCAGCAAGAAAGGATGCGACTGCAACAGATGTAATGATGATTGCTTTTTTCGTGAATCCCTCCAGACTTCTCTCAACTCATTTGTGTGAATTGAGTTGATAATCTTTCAACGAGGTGATTTTCATCCGGTCCTGCAGTTGATGGACCCGGGGAAGATCCTCTTTGCCATCCACGAGGAACCGCGCCAGCACCCAAGCCTTCTTGCAGGGAGACTTCAATACCGGTAAGCCTTGCGTGTCACCGAAAACATTTTGTAGCCCTAAAATTACCGTTACCGCCTTATTGAGGCCATATTCCCGAGACCCAACGTAGGTGAAGACATCGGTGTTTTCCTTCATAAATTCCACGCTCCAGTACCGATCCGAAGCCGGCATCTCTATGACAAAAGGGCCTGAGTCTAAATCCACGGCTGCATATGAGTAAAGTGTGTCATTGTTCGGCCTCACGATCATTTTCGATGTATCATCGGCCAGATTCCTCATGTGAAGCCATCTGTTCACTCCGCCGTCATGGACAATCTTTTTCCAAGTTCGGCTAAATTCCCTGCTCGGATATGAATACATCGAAGCAACAAATCCTGCAATATAGCTGAAGACAATGATCAAAAGCCAGAAAATAACCTTTTTCGTCATGAGCCCGTCCCTTTACAGAATTTCCTGAAATTTACACTTAATAAAAACAGCCGAAGAAATATGAGATAAGATAATCATCAACCAAGCAAATGACGTTGCGTTTCATTCTTGGGTTCTCCTTTGATAGAAACCCCTTACTGCAATTCTAAATGGTTGAGGTTAAGTTAGGGGGTTAATTCAATACTCCGCGTTTTGATATAAGACTATTAATTTTGAATGCAAATGTCAACAGGGATTATTAATTACTGGCTGAAGTGTTGTATCGTAGGAGGAAGTAATAATGACTCTCTATTTTCTACAAACCCTTCTATAATTGCACCTGGAGCTCACCAGTCCATCTTCTGTTTTACTGAATCGATCTTCTTCCATGGGGATGTTATTTGAGACATCGGTGAGAAGGGACTGCATGTCCTTGACGCTTCCGTTGATGTAACCCCTTATGCCTTTCATCTCTTCTTGACCCACTGAAAACCAGTTGGACTTATCAATGGAGAGGTTATACTCAATAATGCTCAGCGATCCAGGAGGAATATTCCATTTCTCCATAGCGTAAAGGGCATAACAGCCTAACTGGATGGAGAGGTCTTCTGAAAGGCTCTTTCCCGTCTTCCAGTCGTAGATGTAGATACCCTCCCCTTCTTTTATGGCGCAGTCGATGACCAAATTGACTCTGGTACGATCCAGATGAAAAGGTGAGAATTCTTCTACTTCAAGCCACCCCTCTCTTAGATGGGACTTTAAGCCATCATAAATATCCGAGGCATAAAAATTTCTCAGACAAGTCTCCACATTCCTCGCCGCCTCTTTCCATTCCTCATCACTCACTTCCTCCTCATATTCATGTTCAAACAGGGCACACGATTTAGGGTTCTTCCAGTAATTCTTCGACTTTGAAGAACGAAACTCCGCTCTCATCTGGTCGAGAGTAATAGAGACGATCTCATCTACTGGAAGGACCTTAATAGCCCTTCGGATATTGTAGAGGCTTCTCTGAATGCATCCATGGACCTTTTCTCCCGCCCACATCTGCCGGTTTTTGAGGTTCTTGAGAACATAGATCTGCCGGGTTCTCTCCGGCGCGTTCTCAAGCCACCCGTTCCAGTAGCCGTAATAGGCAAACCAGTACTGCCTGGGACAGGTTTTAAAGATCTCATCCCTGGTTTTCGACCAGGAGAATTCGTTCTTCAGTTCGGTCATGACGCTCTTAGTCTCTCCGAGAGAAGCGTGTACCTTCGTTGGGGTTTGTTGTTCCTTACGGCAATAGACAGGGCTTTTTTTGTTCCGATCAGGATGACCAGTTTCTTGGCTCTGGTGATTCCCGTATAGATCAGGTTTCTCTGGAGAAGCATGTAGTGTTGGGTGACCACCGGAAGGATCACGGCCGGGTACTCGCTCCCCTGGGACTTATGGACGGATACGGCATAGGCCAGGACAACTTCATCCAGATCAGAATAGTCATAGGGAACCGGTCTCCCGTCGAATTCGATGACCGCCTCTCTTTGCTCCGGATCGATCTTCGAAATCAACCCGATATCCCCGTTAAAGACATCTTTATCATAATTGTTAACGATCTGCATCACCTTGTCTCCTGATCTGAAGTTCCAGGCGCCACGGGTGATGCCCGGCGGACCGGGGTTCAGTCTCTTCTGCAACTCGACGTTGAGATTGGTGACACCAATCGTTCCCTTGTGCATGGGAGTCAGGACCTGGATCTCCCTCAGTGGGTGAAACCTGAAGTGCCTCGGTATCCTCTCACTACAAAGGTCCAGGATATTTTGGAGGATTTTCTCCGGATCTTCTTCCTGGATGAATTGAAAGTCGGTTTTTCCCGGGTGGTCGATTTCTTTTGAGACGGGAAACTGACCTTGATTGACTTTGTGTGCGTTGACCACGATCGTGCTCTCCTGGGCCTGACGAAAGATCTCGGTGAGCGTCACCACGGTAAACCTTCCTGATCTGATGATATCCTTCAGGACATTTCCGGGACCGACCGAAGGGAGCTGATCAACGTCTCCTACCAGAATCAGATGGGCATGGGATGGAATGGCTTTCAGGAGATGGTACATCAAGAGGGTATCGACCATGGAGGTCTCATCGATGATGACCACATCTGCCTCAAGAGGATCGTCCTGGTCTTTCTTAAAACCACCCTTATACGGAGAGTATTCAAGGAGGCGATGAATGGTCTTTGCTTCCCAGCCCGTTGCCTCATTCATCCTCTTGGCTGCCCTTCCTGTGGGAGCTGCAAGAAGGATCCTCAGCCTTAATTGCTGAAAGATTCTCAAGATGGCCGTGATGATGGTCGTCTTCCCGGTCCCGGGGCCGCCGGTGATGATCAACACCTTTGAAGTGGCTGCCAGAAGAATCGCCTCTTCCTGTCTTTTGGCAAGCTCTATGTTCAGTTTCTGTTGCACCCACTCGATTGCCTTTTCCGGATGGATGGGCCGGATGTTCGAAAGAGACTCCTTCAGATTGATTAACCTCTGAGCCACTCCCGTTTCCGCCACATAGAAGGGAGCGAGAAAGGCGGCCCTATGATGACCCTCAGGATCAAGGTCTTCTAAGAAGATCTCTTTTTCCTTGGATAGCTCTTTTACGGCCAGCATAATGATTTCTTCATCCACATTGAGAATTTCCTTTGCCTTGTGAATCAATTGCGTTTCAGGATAGTAGACATGGCCTTCTTCGGTAAGCTGATTCAAGACATAAAGGAGGCCTGCCTTTGCCCGGATCAGGGAATTGCGATCGATACCGAGATTTTGCGCGATCTTATCCGCAGTAATGAAGCCAGTCCCGTATATGTCGTGAGCTAAGCGATACGGATTTTCTCTGACGATTTCAATCGATTGGTTTCCGTATTGTTTATAGATCTTGGCGGAATAGGAAGCGCTGACTCCATGACCCTGCAGAAAAATCATGATTTCTCTAATTTCTTTCTGCTCCTCCCATGCTTTTCTGATCATCGAGATCCGTTTCGGACCGATGCCTTCCACCTCGGATAGCCTTTCAGGTTTCTTTTCAATGACCTCGAGCGTATCAAGCCCAAATTTCTCGACAATCCTCTCTGACATGATCGGGCCAATGCCATTAATCAATCCGGAGGCAAGATATTTCTGAATCCCAAAAAGGGTGGCCGGTATGGTCACTTCAAAGCTCTCGACCTGGAATTGTTCACCGAATTTCTTATTGTGTACCCATTGACCCGTGAGTTTCAGGGATTCACCGGGGTTGATGCCCGAAAGATTACCGACAATTGTGGTCAGCTCCCTCTTATCTTTTTCCCGGAGTTTTGCCACGACAAAGTCATTTTCTTCGTTGTGAAAAGAGATTCTTTCGAGAAGGCCGTGAATGACGGACATTTTTTACCTATTTCTTGTTAAAGAGATATAAAATTCTAAACCGGTATCCGTTCTTTTACAATTAATTTGTAATTTTTAATTGATTCTAAGAGGTTACGTCTGCCCGTTTCTTAGGCAAAGCGGTAGGGATGGCCTCTATAAAGGGAAAGAGGACCTCATTCCACAACTATTCAACAAATTTTTGTGGATTGTCAGCACGGGGTGAAGAGATGAGCAGACGCGGAGACATGGTAATAGGAATAGGAAGACACGGGGATGCAGGGACACGGAGAATAACGAAGCATCTCAAATTTCAGATTGCAAATTTCAAATTGAAAAAACGTACCGAAGAACTTGCGGAATGTGCCCGCCTTGATGAGCCCGTGGCTTCGCCCCGAGGCGAGCCATCGGCGAGGCAGGGAGTGCGGAATGGAAAAAGCTAATTTAAAGATAAGAAGATGACGGGGGATAAGTCAAATGAGAAAAGAACAGACGTGAAGATGGCGAGATAATGAAACATCTTAAATTTCGGATTGCCGAATGCAAAATGTGGATTGTACCGAATAGAATATCCCACCATATATTTCAGGACCTGAACCGGAGTTCCCATCCTCAGAAAAACGGCATCCAAGATCCAAATATCATTTTATACAGCCAGAAGAACAATAGCAGTATATTCAGGAGGAGCGAAGCAATGAGAAGTCCTTTTGTGATTTTGTTGTTGGACTTCGTCGACTTTTCGTCGATTTGAATCCGGCTATCCGATAGGGCCGCCTTGGTCCCTGCCTCTTTTCGCTCATCGAGAATTTTCGTGATCATTTGGGTCAGTTTTTGATAGTCAAGTTCCTTTCTCTCTTTGGGAACAGCTTCCTTAATCAGGTCGAGAAGTTCAGCCCGGATGGAGTCCGTGATTCCTTTCTTCAATTTGGAGGCTAATCGTTCAACCTCTCTTCGGATGGCCTGTTCCGCTTGTTTCGATATTCCGTCCGAGGTCGTTTTCAGTTTCGCGGTGATCTCGCTGTCAACGGCCGCCCGTAACTCCTCCTTGATATACTTCGCATAAATCTCCCCGAAGATTTCCTGTATTTCGGTTTTGTATTCTTGGCTTAAGTTACCCATGGCCCGGGCTTCCCTTATGACGATTTAGTGATGAGTATAGTCGAGGTATTTCAGGATTCCCCAGAGTTCCAGAAATTTTTCCAGCTTGACGTCCGTGCCGTCGTTTTTCCGGGGTTCTCTCCATCCCCGGAGGGCCTTCAAAAAATCCTGCCTCAGTTGATTGTCCATTTGTGTCAAGGCGCTTGTGTTCTTCAACATTTCCTTTTCAAATAAGGACAATTTTTTAAGCTCCGCTTCGGCTTGATCGAGTTCTGCCGCCCCCCCTCCTTTCTTCTCTTCGTATTCTCCTGTGATGTCCTTTTCCCAGCCTCTTTTGAGCTCGGTAAATTGTTTTTCAACCGAATGCTCAAGTTCTTCGATGTAGTTTTTCAAAGGAGCGATCGGGGAACAATCCAGCCCTCGTGCGAAGGATGCTTTCAGTTCTTTTTTAACTCCCATATGACAGAAATCCTTGATGTTTGACCAGAGCGGGTTCACCTTTAATTCGAGTATTTTTTCTCTGACCCCACTGCTGTAAAATAATGAGGTTAAAAGGGAGGATCTTTCTTCCGGTTTCAATGCCGATTGTCTTATCTTGCCCGCAAGTTTATCGACCAGCGCGGAAACATAATCGGCCAGGTCTTTCAAACTCCGATTGTAACGATCATTGGACTTGTTGTCTACAATCTTTTCGCAGAGGCGGTTGATTTCCTCCCGGAGACTCTCGAAACTCACGATGTCCTCCAGAACGGGAAGGCTCGCCATTCTTTTTCGATGACGCTCTTCGAACACCTTCAGGTCCCTTTTGACCGTCTCCAGGGCGCTGCTGAGTTCCTTCTTTCTTCGAGAAAGCGAAGGCCTGAAGATTTCAAGCATCTGAATCAGTTTATCGGAGGCGTTCCCGAAATTAAGCAGATGTATTTTTCTGCCGTTCTCCGCGAGATATCTTTCGATCTCCAGCAGGCTCCTTTCCGTCAGTGTTTTGTAACGGAGATAGTCGCTCTTCTGGCTTTTGAACACAGAAAAATAGAAGCCTGAAAAACCCAGGTTCGTCTCCTCTGCATAGGTCAGGAATTTTTCGCGAATGAAGCTCTCGGGGTCATCCAAGCCGTGATCGCGGCATGTTTTATCAAGCTGGTCAAAGAAATTGGAGATAAAGACCAGCCTTTCCCTCTCGATTTCTCGAGTCAGGTGGCGGTTGTCGTCAAGGACTTTCAGAGATTCCGTGAGGTTGGGTTCGTTTCCGATCAGCATCCATAGAATGAGGGAGTGGTTGAACATCTTTACCGTGACTTCCTCTTCCGTTTCGGATTTCCACGACGCCAACCCGGGCGTGTCGTAAATAATATAGTCTTTAAAATACCTCACTGGGTAGGAAAGATCGATATAGTCGATATGCTGAATCGGGTCGTAATCGAGTTCCGGATTGGCTTGGATGAGCCTGTGGAAGAGCTCAATGCCGGACTCTGCTTCGAGAAGGATCTCGACGCTGCCGTTTTTCTCATCGAATCTTGCTGCATCGGACTGCTGGATCTCTTTCTTGAGGGACGCTGGAACGGGGCTCTGGGGGGAGAGTTTGAGCGAAGCCTTCTTTTCACCGCTGTGCTGAAGTCTGAGGATCCTGCGTGTTTCCGTCTTGCAGGTTTCGGGAATCACTTTGAGCCCGTCGCTGTCCAGAATGTAGTTCAGAAAGGAGGACTTTCCCGAACTCGTCTTTCCTGCGATATAGATGCTTTTTCGTTTCGAGGAGATCTCCTCGATGAAAAGCTCTACGAGCTTGACCAGTCTCCGACTCTCTTTCTCCTCGACCAATCCCCATTCGTCGGAGCCTTTGATGCATTCCAGTGTCCCAGCGAGTTGACCCGCGTAGGGGCTGATGGCGTCAACCAACATTTAGTCCACTCTCAGGAAGCTCGTTTTACCCCTGCCCGATTCAGCGCAGAGGGGAATCGCAGACCCTTTGCCCTCCCCGGAGGATTCCTCACCGGGAGAATGGGAGGAGGCCCCTTTGACGACCTCCTTTCTTTTCGAAAGGGATTCTCTATTTTCCATAGGACGTTTCGAATTGAGGTTGATAGGTTTCGAAGATATGGATCGCCCGATCGCAAAGCCTCATGCCTTTTAAAGCCTCCTCGGCTTCCCTGCTCCTCGGCTTAAGGGTTTCTTCCAATCCTTCGAAAATCGCATTCTGGACCTCATGGTAAGCCGGCTCAAGCATTTTTCTAAAATGGTCGAAGAAGTCGTCCTCATTCTCTTTGATGGCGCTCTCCAGCTTCCCCTTCAGCTCATCCAGCATATCGTTCAACATCAAACCGAGGTCAATCAAATCTTTGACGATCAACAACCATCCGAGGAAGGGGATCCCTTGGGTGGGTGCAATCTCTGCCTGCTCTTTTGCGTAATCCACGCTGAGCTTGATGAAGATTTTCCTGAACATCTTTACGAAGAGCTTCTTGAATTTGGTCATCCCCTTCTTTCTCATATCGGAGGCAGCCATCTGTTTGACCAGGCTCCCAATCATTTTCCCCAGTTTATCCATCGGGGTCTTCATGACTTCATTGAGCCCGGCCTCGTCAAATCTGGCATGCTTGATCCCGTACTTAAATGTGACGCTGTCGGATTTTCCTTTTCCTCTTTCGACTTCCTTGATTTTGATCCTTTCGCCGCTGAAAGACCCCAGGCTTAACTCAGCGATCATACTCTTGACCTCCTCGACCGCTTCCGTAACGATGCGCTCCGTTTTCGCCTCCGCCAGGGCTTCGAATTCTGCTTCGACAATCTGGCTGATCTCCCTCATCACAGGACCTTCGTCATCGCCCCGGAAAATCTGTGGAGTCATCTGCTTTAAGAATTCTTTCCAGAGATCCTTCTTGCTGATTCTTTTGCCGATCTCTTCGAGTATTCTTTTCACAAGATTTTCGCTCATCTGCCTGGAGTACCTTTGGATTCTTGCAAGATACCATTCCCGGTACCTCAAACGGAATGCCGCCTTCAAGGCGGCCCTTTCCTTTTGCTCTTTTGCAAATGCCCTATCCTTTTCCTCGATGGTTTTTTGGTAATCACTCTTTTTTTTCTTGATCGCAGACAGGATATTCTTTTGCCCATAGAGACGGGTCACACCGTCTTTGACTCTCGAAATTTTCTCTTGAAGCGACCGGTTGAAGATCACCTCCTGCGCAAAGTGTTCCAGGGTAGGCAGCATGGAGCATTCGAAGGAAAGGGTTTTCCCTTTTTCCGTCAGGACATATCCGCGGTCCTCCTTTTTGATAAAACGGTTTGTGTAAAGCCAATGGATAAACCGATCTCTGTCGAAACCCGCTGCCCCTGTTTTTTCTGTCAGGCCCCGTTCGTCATAAGCATTCCAGAGTGAAAATTCATCCATCACGGAGGGGCCTTCATCGACAAATGGAAATCCGTCCCTTAAATAGTTCCAAAACATTCTCAGGCCGGCTTCCTCGCCCGGCAGGATGTCATTCGGGTTGGAGAGGATTCGATCGGGCTTCATCCCTAATGCGGATTCGGCCGCGAGCCCATTATAAACGAAAAAACAAACGCGCTCCTTCCCTCCAGACTCCTTTCTAAGAAGCATTTTCTTTTCGATCTCCTTAAAAAATTCCTTAAGAACATCCCTGACCCCGTTCACACCGTCGCTCTGGTAGAGGTCATCGGCAAATCCGAGGACACCGATGATGTTTCCGTTATCCTGGTGGATCTGTGGAATCAGTTCCGTGTTGAAAGAATCGAGGATCTGGTTTCGTTTGTTCATCCATAGGACGACGTCTGCTTCAATGAATAGGTGTTTGACTTTTTTCAGAAAATCCGTAGTGACGGTGTTCAATCCGGGAGTGTTAATGAACTGGATCGCCCGGAGCAGCGGGTTACGGGAATAGATTTCGAAAAATGCGATAGAATCCCGGTAAACGGCATCTTTCTTAAGCTCCCCGTTGGTGCTCAGGTCGATGCGTCTGTAGAATTGATCGCGGCTGATCCATTCTTCCTTGTAAACGCCTTCTTGGTTGGTGAAATATTTGATGCTGGCCTTCTTCTCCCGTTCGGGGTCCTCCGTGTGGATCAGTTTGATAATGCTTCCTTCTGTTTCATCGTAATGGCTGGGCATGATTGGCTCGCCGAGCAGAAGGTTGATGATGGTGGATTTCCCCGTCCCTTGCGCACCGACGACGGCTATCTTAAAGGGTTCGGTGAGGGAATCCCTGAGCGCGCCTATTTTCTTTAGCCCCTCACGGAAGATTTCAAGAAGGTCTTTTTGACCCGCCCAAGATTTCGATGCGGCCGTTAACTCGTCGGACATTGCTGTCAGGGTATCGGCGATCCTCTCCCTTTCCGAATTTCGTTCGCCAAAGCCGTCCCCTTTCTCCAAAGGGTTCTCCTTTCCCAAAAGCTTAATGGCTCAACTTTTCTTGAACTCGAATCTCCTCTCGCCCTCTGCAAGGTCGCCGCATGATACGAGAAATACGTCGCGGTGGCAATAATCAAGCATTTTTTGTGCCAGAAGAGTCTGTCAATAACTATATCATTATAAAAGGTTTTCTACCAACAGGAGAAATCGAACTGGTCAAAAATTGACCAAAAATGTCCTGAACGCAACAAATCGTATTGAAGGTCTCCGGAAGGGCGGGCCGTTCGTTGTCAAGATGGAAAGGGCAAAGAGCGTACGACAAAACTTAACTTCTTGGCAAGCAAGCATAGGAATTCTGACAATTGCGGAATGCTGAATGCGCCTGTCTGCCCCGCCCTTGGTCGGGACCGGGGCCGGTAGGTAGGGACTGCAGAATTAAAATAAATCGAGGAATTGGCGAATCGAGAGTTTAGAATTGAAAGTCAAGGGTTGATGAAGTCGGGGAATTACGATCGATAGGAGGCGTTAATTTTCACGTAATCTAAAGAGAGGTCTGTGGTGAGGACTGAAAACTGGCTCTTCCCCTGATGGAGATCTACAGTGACTTTGAAAGATTTCTTTTTGAGGATCCGACCTGCTTTTTCTTCTGACCGAGACCCTACCCCCATCCCTTTTTTTACGATCGGCGCCTTGTCGAGAAAGAGATCAATCTTATTCGGATCGATGTGGACGCCGGAATAGCCCAGGGCGCAGAGAATTCTTCCCCAATTGGCATCTTCTCCGAAGAAAGCGGTCTTCACCAATGGAGAATGGGCAACGGCATACGCGGCCTGTTCGGCCTCTTCTATGTTTCGAGCCCTTCGGATCAGGATTTCGATCAGCTTCGTTGCACCCTCTCCATCCTTCACCACACTCTCAGCCAAACTCCGGCAAACTTTTGAAAGCATGGATTGGAACGCGTCAGCATCACGGTCCATACGATTCAAAGAGGCATGACCCGCCTTTCCGTTGGCTAAGAGCAAAACCGTATCATTGGTGCTGGTCTCCCCATCGATGGTGATCCGGTTGAACGATGCCTCCGCGGCCTTTTCTAACATCCGTTGAAGGAGGGGGGCTTTGATGCACGCATCCGTAACAAGGAAGGAGAGCATCGTTGCCAGGTCGGGGCGAATCATTCCTGCGCCCTTGACCATCCCGCACAATTTCACTCGCTTTCCCTTGATACGACAGGTGGCCACCTCGACCTTAGGAAAGGTATCTGTGGTCATCATCGCTTCCACAGTCTTCATCCAGGCATCTGAAGAAAGCTCCTCCGTCAATTCTGGGATTCCCTCCTCAATCTTCTTCATTGGAAGCCGGCTTCCGATCACGCCCGTAGAGGAAGAAAATACTAACCGCTCATCGATTCCCAACCGTTCCGCAACAAGCGATGAAACCCTCTTGGCATCCCTCAAGCCCTGACTCCCCGTACAGGCATTCGCATTCCCGCTGTTCACAACGATCGCCTGGCAGAGACCTTTCTTTATACGCTCCCTATCCAACTGTACGGGAGCAGCTTTGACGACGTTCGTGGTGAAGAGCCCGGCCACCTGAGCGGGAACCTCGGAATAGATTAGGCCTAAGTCCTTCTTTCCATCCTTCTTGATCCCTGACGGAATCCCCGAAAAAAGAAAACCCTCAACTTTGAAACCGAGCGACTTCATTTCATGTCCTCACTGTTGATATCATTCTCAAAAAACTACTCAACTGTTTTCCTACATCATTTAATCCCCCCTAACCCCCTTTTAACAAAGGGGGGGGAACGGAGGATAACTTTAGCAAAGGGAGATGGGCAGATAAGCTTAGTAACGAGCGGATGGGGGGATTCCGCATTCTACATTCCGCAATCTGCGTTCTGGAATTTTAGGCTCTTGCCTCTTCTTTCAACAGGCAGCAACGCTTATATTTCTTCCCGCTCCCGCACGGGCAGGGGTCATTCCGTCCGACCTTCTTTCCTTCCCGCCGAACGGTCACACCCTTTCCACTTTCTGTCTTTCCGCCGCCGCCCTGGGCGGCCTCTCCCCGGCTCATGACGAAGGTCTGCTTTCGTTCCAGCTTCACTTCTTCCGCTGCACGGTCATCCTTGGCCATCTGAACAGCAAAAAGTTTTTCAACCGTATCCTTCTTTATCCTGTCCAGCATCTCGAGAAACATTTGATAGGCTTCTTTTTGGTATTCGATCAGAGGATCTTTCTGCCCGTAACCTCTTAAACCGATCCCTTCCTTTAACTGGTCTATGGCAAGAAGGTGGTCCTTCCAATGGAAATCGATGGACTGGAGCATGATCACCTTCTCCAGGTATCGAAGCGTGGGGGCTCCAAATTCCTCCTCCTTCTTCTGGTATGCTTCCTTTGCTTTCTCAATAATCCCTTCGATGAGTTGATCTCTCCGGTTTCCATCCATTGACGGAGGAGACCACTTGAAAGAGAATTGCTGATAAAAGGCATCCTGAAGCGGTTTCAGATCCCATTCTTCGGGATGTTCCTTCTCATCCGTATAAAAATCGACGAGTCCTTCGCCTTCCTCTTCGATCATCTCCATGACCGTCTCTTTCAGGTCCTCGCTGCCCAACACCTCTCTCCGCTGGGAATAGATCACCTCTCTCTGTTTGTTCATGACATTATCGTATTCCAACAGATGCTTCCGTATTTCGAAATTATGGGCCTCCACCTTCCTCTGCGCGCCCTCAATGGCCCGGCTGACCAGTCGATGCTCGATGGGCTGGTCCTCTTCAATCCCGAGCCGATCCATAATCTTGGAAATCCTCTCGGAGCCAAAAATCCTCAAGAGGTCATCCTCTAAAGAGAGATAGAACCGGGATGAACCCGGATCGCCCTGCCGACCGGACCTTCCTCTTAGTTGATTGTCAATGCGTCGAGCCTCGTGCCGTTCGGTCCCCAGGACGTGCAGACCCCCCACCTGGATGACCTTTTCCTTATCCTGCTTGACGATAGGAAAGGCCTTTTCATAAGCCTTCTGCAGCGTCTCCTCCGTGACCTCGTCCTTCACCAACGTCTTGGCCAAAAATTTTGGATTCCCTCCCAACAGGATGTCCGTTCCTCTCCCGGCCATGTTGGTAGAAATGGTCACCGCCGCCACTCTTCCGGCCTGTGCGATAATTTCAGCCTCTCTCTCGTGGTGTTTGGCGTTGAGGACATTGTGCGGAATGCCCTGTTTCTTCAGGAGCTGGCTCAATCTCTCAGATTTCTCAATCGATATCGTGCCCACCAATACCGGATGGCCGGATTCGTAGAGCTCCTTGATCTCCCGGACCACAGCACGAAATTTCTCATCCTCGGTTTTATAAATGACATCCGGGTAATTGGTGCGGATCAGGGGCATATTGGTGGGAATCACCACCACATCCAGATTATAAATCTTGCGGAATTCCGCGGCTTCCGTGTCCGCGGTACCGGTCATCCCGGCCAGCTTCTTGTACATTCGAAAATAATTTTGAAAGGTGACGGTGGCCAGCGTCTGGTTTTCATTTTCGATCCGGACATTTTCCTTGGCTTCCACCGCCTGATGGAGACCATCGCTCCACCGCCTGCCCGGCATGAGCCTTCCTGTAAACTCATCGACAATGATCACTTCCCCCTCTTTCACCACATAGTCCACATCTCGTTTAAAAAGGGTGTGGGCTCTCAAACCCTGATTGACGTGGTGAAGCGTCTCAATATTCCGGGGGTCGTAGAGGTTTTCGACATGGATCAACTTTTCCACGTGGGCCACTCCCTCTTCCGTTAAAAAGGCAGTGTGGCTTTTCTCCTCCAGCTGATAATCGGCCCCTTGTTTCAGAGAGGGGATGATGCGGTTGATCTTATAGTATTTATCCGTGGATTCTTCCGCGGGACCGGAGATAATGAGCGGGGTCCTGGCCTCATCAATCAGGATGCTGTCCACCTCATCGACAATGGCGTAATTCAGGTCCCTCTGTACATAATCTTCAAGCCTGAACTTCATATTATCCCGGAGGTAGTCGAACCCGAATTCGTTATTTGTCCCGTAGGTGATATCACAACCATACGCCTCCTTACGTTCCTGGTCATTGAGCTCGTGGAGGATCACCCCCACGGAAAGGCCCAGGAACCGGTAAATCACCCCCATCCATTCCCTATCCCTTTTCGCCAGATAGTCATTCACGGTAACGATGTGGACCCCTTTCCCCTCAAGGGCGTTTAAATAGGCGGGCAAGGTGGACACCAGCGTCTTTCCTTCCCCGGTCGCCATCTCAGCGATTTTGCCCGCGTGAAGGACAATCCCTCCGATCAACTGGACGTCATAATGCCTTTCGCCCAGGGTTCGTTTCGCTGTCTCGCGAACGACGGCAAACGCCTCAGGGAGGATCTCCTCGATGGACTCCCCGCGCCCAATTCGCTCCTTAAACTCAGAGGTTTTGCCCCGGAGCTGGTCGTCACTCAGCGGGCTGATTTCTGGTTCCCGCTGGTTGATCTCTTCGACGAGGGGCTGGATCCTTTTCAATTCTCTTTCATTCTTGCTCCCCACGATCTTTCTGATCAGTGATCCAATCATACAATGCCTTTCTGTCGTCAGTTCTTCTTTTATATCGACAGATTATATAACGGATGAGAAGGGGTTGCAATCCCCAGAAGGGAACGTCGCGCTTTACCCCTTTACAAATGGTGCCCCGCTCGGTTTCGAGTCGCAACGACTGGAATTTCTGACGGTGTTTGCCTCGGGGACGCCAGAAAAGAGGAACGCCCGCGTTTCCAAAGAATGTGTAAAAAGGTCTTGACAAGAAGGCCCCTCTCGTTTGAATGATAGCGTAGAGAAAAGAGGATGGCCCTTACGAAACTCAAAATCATACTGATTTTATTGTTCGTTTTCTTTCTTCCGATCAACGGAGAGAGTTTAGAAAATGAAGATCCCGAAAGAACCACTTCGGTGATCACCGTTGCCGCCGTCGGGGACATTATGATGGGCACGGATTACCCTGCTCCAAAACTCCCGCGAAAGGACGGAAAGCTTCTCTTCGGAGAGTCAAAGGATATCCTAAGAAAAGCAGATATTGTATTTGGCAACCTCGAAGGCCCTCTTTGCGATGAAGGCTCTCCCACAAAAAAAGTGAAGGATAAAGAATCTTACGTCTTTCGAACTCCAACGAGGTTTGTCAAAAACCTTGTCGAGGCAGGTTTTAATGTTGTCTCTCTTGCAAACAATCACGCGGAAGATTTTGGAGATGAGGGGATGTCTTCCACCAAAAAGGCCCTGGACGCTGCAAGGATAAAGTACTCGAGCAAGGCGGGAGAGGTGGCGGAGTTCAAGATCAACGGGATAAAGGTTGGTCTTGTCGCGTTCTCCTTCGGTCCGCCCCCGAGGTCCATCATATACCCTGAGAAAGTACTGGACGAAATCGATCTGCTTTCAAAGAAATATGATGTGTTGATTCTTTCGGTTCACGGAGGGAAGGAAGGAACATCTGCTTTACAGACCCCAAATGAGCTTGAATATTTTCTGGAGGAGCCGAGAGGGAATCTGATTCAATTTGCCCATGAAGCCGTCGAGAGGGGCGCGGATCTCGTCTTGATGCACGGTCCTCATGTCCCCAGAGCCATGGAGGTGTATCAAGACAGATTGATCGCTTACAGTCTTGGCAATTTCTGCACCTATCGAGGGATGAGCTTGGATGAAGAAAAAGGCTATGCTCCTCTGTTGTGGGTTGAACTGGGGAGAAACGGCGAGTTTGTAAGAGGAAAAATCTTTTCATTCATCCAGATCCCTCCGGGAGGCCCCAAAAAAGACGAAAAGGAAAGGGCATGGGATCTGATAAAAAAACTTTCTCATCAGGATTTTCCGGGCACGCGTCCTCTTTTCGAGGAATCGGGGAGTATTCTTCCGAGTAAAGAGACGGGTGGCTGGTAGGCCTAATCGCGGCTTGTCTGATGGGGTTTGTTAATTCACAATGTATCTCACCGGGTTGACCGGAATGCCGTTAACTCTTACTTCGTAATGAAGATGCGGACCTGTTGACATGCCCGTATTCCCGACCTCAGCAATTTTATCCCCCCGCCTTACCCTCTGGCCAGGCCTTACAAGAATCTTACTGAGGTGATTGAAGCGGCTGTTTATCCCGAACCCATGGGAGATCACGATAATATTCCCGTAGGCGGAATCCTTCCCCGTGTCTGAAACGATCCCATCTGCCGGAGCAATGACCGGGGTTCCAATCCGATTCGCAATATCGAGGCCCTCATGCATCTGCGTCAGCCCTGTAAAGGGATTGGTTCTAAAACCGAAACCCGATGTCACCCATCCATGAACCGGCCAGATCGAGGGGGTGTGGACTAACATCTCTTTTTTACTTTGCAAGAGTTTTTCGAGTTCAGAGAGGCTCTCTTCCTGAGACCTTGCCTCTGACTCGAGGCGCTCGATGTCGGTTCTCATCTGCTGAGCCAGCCCCACCTCGTTTTCCTCTGCCTTCAATTTTTCTCGGACGTCTGAGGCGGACGGTCCACCCATTCCCATGAACGACGTTATTTCCTGGCCCTTCTCCAGATTGGCAATGATGCGAATTCTCCTGTCGAAATCCTTCAGTTTGGAGAGCTGTTTTTCCAGATCTTCAATCTTGGATGCGAAAAAATGAATCTTAGATTTCTGCTCCCGCGTTTGCTGCCGCAACTGACTCAGCTCGAAGGTTTTTTTTCTAACCTGGACATAGTCGCAGAGGAAGAAAATCGTGCAGAGGGCGCCGAAGCCTAGGAGATAGAGTCCGATCTTGAAGGTCTTCTTGTGTATCCTGAGATGGCGAGTCTTGGAGGTCTTTTGGCCAAAGATAAGAACATTAAAGTAGTCTTTATCCAAAACAACCTCCTTGTCTCATTCATTTTGGGTCAAACCGCCTTACGAAAGCCCTACTTTAATACCAGACTAAACATTCCCATGTCAAGATTTTTTTTAGGGACCCTGAAAATGAACGGAAAAAATTAGAGTTCTTATTTAGTTTCCGCTAATTAACAAGTCCTTGACCAAAAGGCTTGGTGACCCTACCCCTCCGAGAAAACGGAGGTCCGCCCCTACCCCGGTCACCCCCCGGAGAAGTTCGAAAAGGTTTCCTGCAACGGCTACCGATTTGACAGGATGGACTTTCTCTCCCCTTTCGACCCAGTCGCCTGAGCAGCCCAAAGAAAAATCGCCAGAGATGGGGTCCACGGTATGGAGACCCATCACCTCCTCCACCACCACCCCTTGAAAAAGGTTCTCCATAAGCTTGAGTAAATCGAGATCTCCCGGCTCAATGAAAAAGTTCGAGATTCCTACCCCAGGAGGGAATTTGATGCCGTGGCGCCGGCTGTTTCCAGTCGATCGGGCTCGCGACCCCGAGGAGGATTGATTTTCCCGATTGGCCCAGTACCTGTCGTATAAATAGCCGGCCACGACTCCCTGAGCGACTAAGGGGGTTCGCTGACACGGCTCCCCCTCTCCGTCGATGGGCGCGCTAGACGCCCCCTTTGAATAAAGTCCGTCATCGACGATCGTAAGGAGGGGAGAAAAAAGCATTTCTCCTCGCTTTCCCTTTAAAGGAGATTTCCCCTTCTGGACCTGGTCTGCTAAAAAGGAATGGGCAACGAGGGATAGAAACTCCGAAGCCACGTTGTTGCGAATGAGGACCGGATAGACGCCGGTAGGAATCCTCTTCCCGTCCAGCCTCTCCAACGCCTTTCTTCCGGCTGACCGTCCCACCTCCTCCACGTTGAGATCGTCAAAAAAATGGCCGAAATCAAAGTCCCAGCCCACCTCAGAATCTCCGGACTCCTCGGCGATAGCGGTCACGCTCGCAGAAACAAGGGAATGGTCGTAAGAGAACTGAAATCCATTTGAATTGGCCAGAGTCGTTTTGGAGAGAACCTCCCCGTAAGCGGCCTTCCTCACCTTCCTAATCTTCTCCGAGTCCACGGATCTGGCCGACGCTTCTAAACATTTTGCCCTCTCGATCTTCGCCTTCTCTGAAATCCTCTCCAGGGTCTCGTCAAAAATCGGTAGCCGGGGCGGAGAGGCTTTGAGAGAAGGGACAAAGTCCAAACACGGATCTGGAGAGGTTGCCTGCGCACTCCTGACAGCGTCCTCGATCACCCGAGGCAGCGCGCCCGACAGATTTTGTCCGGCAGAACCGGAAGAATCCGAAAAAGTGGTGTATGAAAAACCCATCCGTTGACGATGCAAAATTCGGAAGGCCATCCCCAGGTATCGAGAGGTCTGAAGGGTTTCAATCTTCCCTTCCTTCGATTCCACATCGAAGTGGGAGGACTGAAGGAGATAAACTTCATAGCCATCGATGGGCTTTGCACTCAAAATTTTTTGGGCTTGACCGATGATTTTATTAGCTCCGCCCATAGCAAACCTCGTCCATCAAATTCCAGTAGCCAATTTCCAAATCCCCCCACCCCCCCTTTACTAAAGGGGGGGTGGGGGGATTTCTAATTTTCATCCTTTAGGGGTAATGAACCCGTCATGAACGATTACCATCTGATGAGGCTGCTCGCCCAGGTGAGGCCTCCCCCGAATGCCGTCAGGACGATCAAATCCCCCTTTTGAATGGACCCGTCCCGGACCGCCTCATCGAGGGCAATAGGAATCGTTGCGGAAGAGATATTGCCGTACTTCTCAATGGTGAGGTAGACTTTTTCAACGGGAACATTCAGGCGTTTGGCCACCTGCTGGAGCATGCGAAGGTTGGCTTGATGGGGAATGACCCATTTCACATCCGAGATTTGAACGCCGTTAAACGCGGCCGCCTCTTCCGCAGCCTCCGCAAAACGCTTCACCGCCACCCGGACCGATTCGTTGGCCTTGATCATCCTGAGCGTATGGAGCTTCCTGTCCACACTTTCATAAGAGATGGGGGTCGTTTTCGACCCGCCCCCGGGAAGAAGCAGGTTTTCGCCGTTCGCCCCATCGGTGTGGATATGGACGGAAAGAACTTCGCTGACCTCTTTTCCGGTTTCTCCGAGGGACTGGCCCCTCTCAGACTCATCAAAGGCCCGGAGCACGACCGCACCGGCCCCATCCCCCCAGAGAATACAACTCTCCCGGTCCGTCCAATCAAGACTGCGACTCATGATTTCTACGGACGCAACCAGAACGGTTTTGTAAGTGCCGGCTTTCAGATATTGCTCGGCAACAGAAAGACCGAATACAAACCCACTGCAGGCTGCGGTCACATCGAAGGAGACCGCCTTTTCAGCCCCTAATTTCGCTTCCAGCCAGTTCGCTCCAGAGGGACAGGCTGTATCCGGCGTCATGGTGGTCATGATGATGAGGTCCAAATCCTCTACCGAAACCCCTCCCATCTCCATGGCCCGGAGCGAAGCCTCTTTGGCAAGGTCCGAGGCGTTGGCGTTCGGCTCCGCAATTCTTCGTTCCTTAATTCCGGTTCTCTTGTAAATCCATTCGTCATTGGTGTTCAAAATCTTTTCCAGGTCAAAATTGGTGAGGATTCTCTCCGGAAGAAATGAACCGGTTCCCAAAATCTCGACCCTCTTGCCGCCCATCAGCAAACTCCTTCTCGTCCGCGCAGCAAACCTTATAGCGTCCTCGTTTATTGGGACGCTCTCTACGTCGACATTAAATGCCGACGCTACGACCGTTCTTTTTATCTTGCAGTAGATTCAATTCTTGTAGATCCGTGGAACCCTCTTCCCGATCGAACACAGTACGTCGTAGGAGATCGAGTTGATTTTCTTCGCAATCTCCTCGCAAGTAATTTGCTCTTTTCCTTGTTTTCCCATTAAGACAACCTCATCTCCGACTGTAACACGCGGGATATCGGTCACATCCACCATGATGAAATCCATACAGACCTTGCCCACGACAGGCGCCCTCTTTCCACGGATCAACACCTCCCCGCGGTTCGAGAGATTCCGGCTGTACCCGTCCGCATATCCAATCGGGAGGGTAGCGACGAGACTCTCCCGCTTTGCCGTGAATGTCCCGCCGTAGCTAATCCTTGCTCCGGGCGGAACCCGTTTTAGAAAATGGATGCGGGTCTTCAGGGTCATAACAGGCTTGAGCGGGACAAGGGATTGAAATGCCGGAGAGGGATACGAACCATAAAGCATGATCCCGGGCCGAACTAATCCGGCGCAGTATGCCGGAAAAGCCGTCAGCGTCGCGCTGCTGGCCATGTGGAGATACCGGCAGGAAATTCCCGACGCCTGTGCCGTGGCCACAGCTCTTTGAAACGCCCTCCACTGGTCCCGGGTAAAATCTTTCTCCTCATCCATCATGGAGAAATGTGATAGGATACCCTCTATTTCAATTTTTGGCGATCGTCTTACCTCTTTTAAAAAATCCGGCCAGAGGTCAAGGGGAACCCCCAGTCTTCCCATCCCCGTGTCCACCTTCAGGTGAACCTTCAGCTTCTTCCGTCGCCTCTCCGCTTCACGGGAGAGAATTCTTAACGAATCCTCTCTGAAGATCACGGGGGTAAGGCGAAAATGAAAAATTTGATCCACCTCTCTCCCAAAAATTCCTCCCAAAACAAGAATGGGGGCTTTCACCCCCCCTTTTCTCAGCTCCGCTCCTTCTTCGGGAATCGCAACACCCAGGTATTCCACCCCTGATTTCTCCAGTCGAAGAGAGACTGGAATAGCCCCATGACCGTAAGCATCTGCCTTGACGACCGCCAGGACCTTCACGTCCTCGGGGATTCTCTTCTTAATCTGCTGATAATTAAATTCCAATGCTCCAAGATCGACTTCCCCGACCGTCGGTCTTCCTGTGCGAATAAACTTCTTCATTGACGTCTTTCTAAATCCTTGAATAAGAAGAAAAAAAGAACAAAAAAATTTTTAACACCAACGGTATTAAAAGTCAATGGAACCCGACCTTAACCCAATCCCACGGTCATGACCGGAGATCCCATCTCCAGGATCGGAGTGGTCTCCCCGGAGAAAGCTTGAAGCGGCACATCTTAGCGATGAGCGAAGGCGTAGACATCCTGAAAAAGGCCCTTTCAGTACCACCCTCCGATACGCTTCTCTCCAAAGATCCGCAATTTCAAGGTAATAGAGGGGAGACCATTTCGACCTCACCGTGCCCGAAACAGAGGGGTTACTCTTGACAACCCCATTCCTCTCCTATAATCTGGTTCTCGTGGCGGGAAAAATTCCAGAACAAACCAAAATTAAGATTAATGAAAAAGAGACCTCCGTTCTCACAGGCACAACTCTTTTTTATCTCAAAAATCAATTCCAGCCCGATGCGGATGTGGTCATCTACAATGGCTTTCCGGCCACCTCCGATCTCCCCCTCAAAGAAGGAGATGAGATCGTCTTCATCAAAAAAGGTGAAATTCCTTCTCCGGAAGAATTTGAATGTCTCATGATGGCCAGGCATACGCCCGGGATTCATCAGAAAATCAGAAAATCTGTCGTTGGGATCGCCGGATTGGGGGGCCTTGGGTCGGCTGTCGCCATCGCACTGGCTCGCATCGGCGTAGGAAGACTTATCTTAGTCGACTTCGATGTGGTGGAACCATCCAATTTGAATCGCCAACAATACTTTATCCATCAAATCGGAATGCCCAAGGTGGAAGCCCTTCAAGAGAATCTTTCAAAGATCAACCCCTATGTGCGGGTCCAGACCTACAATGAGAAACTGGATCGTAAGAATGTGGAAAAAATCTTTGAAGAAGCAGAGGTAGTGGTGGAGGCCTTCGACCGAGCCGATGAAAAGGCCATGCTGATCAACACGGTATCGGAGAAGATGCCGGACAAATATATTGTGGCCGCCTCAGGCGTGGCCGGCTATGGAGAGAATAATGAGATCAAAACGGTCCGCTTCTCCTCAAGGATTTTCATCGTGGGGGACCATAAGACCGCGGCGCAACCGGGAGTGGGCTTGATGGCGCCCAGGGTGGGAATCGTTGCCCACCATCAAGCTAACGTCGTGCTGAGAGTTCTTCTAGGCGAGGAAAAGTAGTACCTTCTGAGGTGTGGATACCATTTGAATTGGAGGATTAACAGACCATTGAGCATTGTGATTACGGCGAAAATTAATCGAAAATAATTAATGACATCTCAGAATTTCGAGTTACTATAAACCTTTTTATCTGCACATCACACAATACACTTTTCGGTTATTATTCATTGTAGCAACATAAAAAATGCTGCTGCCCTAAGGAATATAATGGATGTCAGGATGAAAGTGAAAATGGGTTTCATAATCATATTTCAGCGGCCAAGCCAATTCACACTTGGAACACGCGGACGAAATGTGAGTAACCTTTCAAGGGGGGAGAATTGTCAATGGTAGTTGCCTACCTCCGTCTTATACGGGTCACCGTTTTACTTTGCCTGTTTCTCCCGATCGTCATGAACGTGTGCAACGTATTGGCCAATGTAATCGTAATGATAACAACTGGTTTCTGGATTGAGACCGCCGCCATCGGAGTCAGCGTCTTGGGCATCGGACTGGTGATAAGTTGGTTAATCCGCAGGATGACTTCTGCCATTGAGAACCTAGCAGATGGGCAAAGCAAGTTCCTGGACATGCTACCGGATCGCTGGGTGCCGCTTGCCATTGCCGCTAGCGCTGCGGGCAGCCTTGCGCTGGAGCTAGGAATCATTCGCTGGCATGGTACAGTCTGGGAGATATTTGCTTTCTACAAGACCTTCAGCCTTCTTGCGTGCTTTGCCGGACTCGGTTTGGGTTACGCGCTGGCCAAACGCGAGCAGGTGCCAGCAGTCATGGTTTTTCCCCTATTCGCTTTACAAATATTGGTGCTTGTCGCTCTAAGAGGAGGATTTCCGTTCCGGCGGCTGGTCGGTCTGATTGCTTCGCCCATCATGGAACAGCTCAACATGGGTTTTGCCACAGCCTCCAACCCGGCGCAAATGGTGGCCGTCTATTTCTTCCTCTGCGTGGTGATGCTGCTTACTGCCCTTGCATTCATTCCGGTTGGCCAAGTGTGTGGCCGTTTGATGGAGCGTACAGGGCAACTTAGGGCCTACGCACTGAACCTGTTGGGCAGCGTCGCAGGCGTGGTCTTAATAATGGTGCTGAGCTTTCTGTGGACGCCGCCCGTACTGTGGTTTGTTCCATGCTTCGCGATCTTTATCTTGCTTCAGGCCCATAGCTTGCGCTCGATTACCATCGCGTTTTTGGCGGTGCTTGCGACGGTGGTCGTTCTTGACTGGCCGGTCTACTCCATTTACGAGCGGATATACTCCCCTTATCAGCTCATCGAGCGGGGGCTTGGGGACCACGGCCTTACAATGATACGTGCCGGGGGTCATTACTACCAAAGGGTGCACGATCTTTCCACAAACGCTGTGGGAGCTTACGTAGACCGCAAACCCATCGCCGACTATTACGAACTGCCCTATCGGCTGCATCCAAGGCCTTTGCGCGTGGTAGTCGTGGGGGCAGGTACAGGTAACGACGTCGCCGCAGCATTGCGGAGGGGCGTCCAGCATGTCGATGCTATCGAAATCGACCCTGCCATCCTGAGAATCGGGGAGATCTATCATCCTGAAAAACCCTATAAAGACAAACGCGTGACCAGCATCATCAATGACGCTCGTACGTTCCTTCGATTCACAACGAACCGATACGATCTCATCGTTTATGGCCTACTCGATTCGCACACATTACTCAGCCATGGGTCGAGCGTACGACTCGACTCGTTCGTGTACACCGTAGAGGGCATTCGGGATGCGCGAAATCGACTGGAGGAGAATGGTGTTTTAAGCCTCTCCTTCTCCGTCCTCTCCCCCGAAATCGGCCGAAAGATCTACCTCATGATGCAGGAAGCCTTCGCTGGGAAACCGCCGATCTGCGTGTCAGCCAAGTATGATCGCTCGGTCATTTTTGCGCAGTCAAAAAATGGAGGCCTGCGACTGGATCCAGCACTACTTCAGGGTACTGAGTTTGCAGACCATACCCATACGTACGCGAACCCGGATATCCAAGCATCTATCTCAACGGATGACTGGCCCTTCTTCTACATGCCCCGGCGGGTTTATCCTATATCCTACGTCTGGATAGTTCTGCTCATCCTTGGGGTATCGGCCCTATTGTTCGGCAGCTTCTTGAGAGAGAGGCTCCGATTCAGCCACGCGGTCTACTTCTTCATGGGGGCGGGGTTCATGCTTGTCGAGACCAAAGGCATCACAGAGTTAGGTCTCATTTTTGGCAACACTTGGCAGGTAATCGGTATCGTCATTGTCGCAATCCTCGTGATGGCTTTCATCGCAAACTTGGTGGTTATTAAAATCGGCCTGCGCAGTCCCGCTGTTTCTTTCATCCTCCTTCTCGCAAGCCTGGTGATAGGACTGGTTGTAGCAAAGGCCGGCGGCTTGTCGGCCACGCCCAACGCACGTTTGGCTACTTTAATATTGCTCACTTCGCCAATGTTCTTTTCCGGCATCGCCTTCTCTTCCATCTTGGCAAGCACAGGAAATATCAGCGCTGCATTGGCGATGAATCTATTTGGAGCGATGTGTGGAGGGGTACTGGAGTACAATTCGATGTATTTTGGTTTCCAGTTCCTCTACTGGATAGCCATTTTGCTTTACACGGCAGCTCTGACCAGTGTCTTATTTGTCCCCCGTCATTCCTGAGGTTGTTCAGACAAGAGACGAAGCGGCGACTCTTTAAATCAGCGGAACTCGTCCGAGCTCAACACTTTCTTGGGTCAACCCTGCTGACGATCTGACGAAGACGTAGCGGGGTCACCCTACCTCAAACGTTCCCTGTTTCAACCGGAAATCGTAACATCTTGGTTTGACTAATCTCCCCGCGTTGTAAGTGTTATCGCCAATCAGACATTGACATGACACTATCCATTGAACCAAGCGTCGACTTCTTGCATCTAATATAAACGCATTAAATATTTTGTAGGGCAATCCTCCTCCAATCTTAGACTTACAATTCGAAAAAAGTTAACCCAACTCTTTTAACATAGCGATTTCGTCGCAATCCGGGAATTTGACACATTTCAGACAATCGGTCCAGATTTTGTGGGGCAGTGCTGACTTGTCCACCCTCTCAAAGCCCAACTTCTCGAAAAATTCGGGCTCATAGGTGAGGGCAAACACTCTCTTCACTCCCAGAAGCGCCGACTCTTTCAAGCAGGCCTTTACCAGTCTTGCACCAATCCCTTTATTCTGGAGTTCCTCCTCCACGGCGAGGGACCGGATTTCGGCTAGATCGTCCCAGCAAATATGAAGGGCGCAGATTCCTATGATCTTGCGATTCCGTGCGAAGACAGAAAAATCCCGGAGGTGGTCATAAAGCTCGCTAAGAGACCGGGGGAGAACTCCTCCTCGGGGGGCGTAGAGCTTAATCAACCGTTGAATCTCCTTAATGTCGCTGAGTTTAGCCTTTCGAATCATTGTATTCTCCCGGTGATAGTGATGGTGAGTGGTGGTGGTCATTTTAATAATGCTCCCTATCACGATCACCACTCACTGTCACGCTTTCTGGGCGTTTTCGATCATCTCCTTGGCATGCGCTTTGGTTTTCTCCGTCACCTTCACCCCTCCGAGCATCCTGGCGATTTCGTCCACGATCGACACCTCATCCAACCGGTCCACCAACGTAACGGTCCGTCCCGATTTCACCTCTTTCCTCACACTGTGGTGCTGGTCGGCAAAACAGGCGATCTGCGGAAGGTGGGTCACGCAAATGACCTGATGATGCCGTGAGAGCTCTCTCAGCTTCTTTCCGACCACCTCTGCCATCGCCCCTCCAATTCCGGCATCAACTTCATCAAAGACGAGAACCTGTCTTCCGCCTATTTTCGCCAGGATCCTTTTCATGGCTAACATAATTCGTGAAAGCTCGCCTCCCGAAGCGATCTTCGCCAGGGGCTTTACCTCTTCTCCAACGTTAGGAGAAATGAGAAACTCCACCCGATCCGCTCCTTTCGGAGAAAGAGGTGAAGGATCGATATGGATTTCAAAAATGGTTTTCTTCATGCCCAGGGAGTTCAGTTCCTTTTCCACGGATCTTTTCAATTCCGACGCAACCCTTTTTCTTTCCCGGGATAGTTTCTTGCCCAGGTTGTCCACGACTTGCCGAAGGGGCTCCAGACGGCTTTCCAATCGGGAGAGCTTTTCTTCATCGGAGGTGAAGGTTTTCAACGCCTCATCCACCCGTTGTTTAAAGGCGAGGACCTCTTCGACAGTGGAGCCGTATTTTCTCTTCAGCCGGTCGACCTCCTCTAGCCTGTTCTCGATCTCATCGATCCTCGCTGGATTGACTTCCACCCTTCTTGAATAATCCCTGAAAGCAAGGGCGATCTCCTCCATCTGGATGAGGGCGGAATCCAGCCCCTTCAACAGATGTGAAAGAGAGGGATCAATGGCCGCCATGTCCCGCCCTTGATTGAGAATTTTTCGAATTTTTCCGATCGTTGAACTCTCCTCTGAGTAGAGCGCTCCTTCGGAGGCAAGGGCAAAGTCCAGCAGTTTCTTCGCATGGGTGAGGAGGGTCCTCTCTTCCTTCAACGACTCCTCTTCTCCGACCTGAATTCTGGAGGCCTCAATCTCTTTCGACTGGAAGGCCATCAGTTCTCGCTCCTTCGCCCTTCTCTCTTTCTCTGCTCGAATCTTTTCAACTTCTTCTGACAAGGAGACAAACTCTTCGTAATGAGTTTGAAATTCTTGTCGAACCTTAAGCAGTCCGCCGAACTCATCCAAAATATCGATGTGGGTCTCTACCCGTTGAAGGGACTGATGTTCGTGTTGCCCATAGATGTTGAGAAGTTCTTCTCCAATCTCCGACAGGGCTCCGAGAGTGGCCATATTCCCGTTGATAAAAACCTTCCCCCGGCCGGATCGTGAGATCACCCGCCGGATAAGGAGGGAGTCCTCTTCCCCGCCGCCCCGTAAATGGGGAGCCTTTTCGCTGATCTTTTCCTTGGCATCAGGGTTCCCAGAGATGTCGAAGAGAGCCTCGACGTTTGCCTCGTCTTCGGAGCTTCGAATCCATTCCTCCGTTGCCTTGTCCCCTAAGAGGAGTTGGACAGCGTTGAGGATAATCGATTTGCCCGCCCCTGTCTCGCCGCTCAGGATATTAAACCCTTTCGAGAAGGATAGGTTCAACTCATCGATAATGGCGAAATTCTTGATTCGAAGCTCGATTAACATCAACGTGTCCGTGATTCGTGTCCGTAAATAAATTCATTCCAAAGTCTTGGACAATTTAGTAAGCATCTGGCTAATCCGCTCATATTTGGTTGAAAGAATAGAATACGCATCGTCATAAATACTTCACCAAATTTCAAAGTTTTTTCAGCTTTCGCCTAGGCGGCATCCCGATCTTGTAATCCCCCTCTGTTCCCCCCCTTAGATTAAGGGGGGATGAAGAGGGGTTATTACGATATAAGTCCGAATTTTTCTTCTTCAGGGAATGAGTTTGTCGTCTCAAAAATTTCAAGTGCCAACGAGTGCGAAAGTTTAAATACGTCCAACTCCTCCACAGTTTTCATAATTAATCCCCTCTCTTGGTCGAGAAGTTTGATTTCTCCCGGACACGGACCACGGTCACGCCTGCGTGCCGAAACGCCTCCTCGCACGACCTGCTCGCCGAACCTGCCTCCGCCGAATTCGCTGTGCGAAGGCAGGCGCTATGGCGTGCAGTCACGGACACGTTCTTATCTCTCTCCCCACTTCAGCTTTTCTCTCAGTAACTCGAAATAGTGTCGGTAGGGAGATTTGATCAGGAGGATACGCCCTTCAGCCTTTCCGACCTCGACCACGTCCTCAAATTTCAGGGTGAACCCTTGCTGGCCGTCCAGGGTCAGCGTCACTTCCTCGTCTCTCGACTTGAGCAATGCCCGAATCTTCACATCGTCGGGGATGATAATAGGACGTATGGTTAACGTATGGGGGCAAATGGGAGTGATGATGATCGTATGGAGCGATGGGTAAACAATCGGTCCCCCAGCGGAAAGGTTATAGGCGGTGGAACCCGTGGGCGTCGATATAATCAACCCGTCGGACCTGAAAGTCGACAGATATTCTCCGTTGATGGTGGTCTCGAGATCGATAATCCGCGCTAAAGCTCCCTTGTTGATCACCGCGTCGTTGAGCACGATGAATTCTGCAATCCGCTTCCCTCTCCGAATCACGCCTGCTTTCAGGATTTCTCTCTCGTTGATTTCAAAGTCATCTCGAAGGACTCTCTCTAAAACGGAGAACAATTCATCTAAGGTAATTTCTGTTAAGAAACCGAGTCCGCCCAAGTTGACGCCAAGGATAGGGATGTTCTTATTCCATACCTGCCGGGCGACACTGAGAAGGGTTCCGTCCCCTCCTAGGACGATCATCATCTCCACATGGGAGGGCATTTCGTCCCTGTCGACCGACTTCCAATAACCCTCCGAGAGAGTTGGGCTGAGGAATCCCTCCATCTCTTTCTCAATATACACTTCGATCTTCTTCGGTCGCAGCCATTCCACTAAATTGCTGACAAAGGCGGCAGCCTCCGGTTTATTCCTCTTAGCAATGATGCCGATGCGATTCATGGCCTACCCCATTTACTAATCGGTCCATAATTGTATAGACATCCCTCCCCCTTCGATGGGGGAGGGCGAGGGGGGGGTGGACAAGATGAAGACCTCTTAGGTCCCCCCCTCCCCTTCATCCCCTCCCACCGAGGGGAGGGGAGATCTTGTCGGAACATGTCTTTTCAATTATGGACTCCTTAGTAATTCGTGTCACGTGTCCGTCCTTCGTGTCCGGGAAAAAAATAATCTAAACGGTCACGGACACGTCTTTACGTGAGATCATACTTCTTTCTTATTTTCTTCGACAAACCCCTTAAGACCTCAAATGCGTTTTCTACGGTCTTCTCTTTATCCGGATTGAGCAGATTGCAGGTTGCCGGCGCCAGGAGAGATTGCCCAAGCAGCCTCTTTGGATCCACCCCTTTCCGGGAGAGGCCCTCCCAAAAAGTCTCGAGCTTCTCCATCAGAGAATCGATTGTCTCCTGTTCCAAAAGTTCTGTATAGGTTGGAACGATCCCCCAGGAAATAATTCCTCCTCTGTCCACAAAATCTTTTAAGGATGGGTAGTTGATGATCATAACTCCGCAATTGAAGGAATCGAAGGAAAGGATATCGATTTTTGATTTGAGGAGAAAGTCCCAATCCGGTTTGGCACAAAGATGAACCCCTCTGGGTCCTTCCAACCCCTCCAAAAACCGGTCCAGATCGGCCCTCGCCTGGAACTCGGTGTACCCCGACAAGGCATTGAAGATGAGGGCCAACCCAGGATCATCCACCCAAACAAAGGCATTGGGATTCTTCTCTCTCAATTCCCGGTATTGCTGGTTCACTTTTTTCTGAATGAAATCGAAGAGGACTTCTCTTACCTCGTCATGATAGATGATCGATTTCTGGTCCTCGTCTACGATCTTCAACCCCAGGCTGATCGGACTGATCATCTGACCCCGGATGGCGAGATAATGGGAAAGGTCTCTTTCCAAGAACCGATGGTAGACAAGAGAAAACTCTTTTGTCAATTTAAAGGTGGAGAGGGTATCCGCCTTTTCAAAATAAGAGGGAAGCTCTTCATAAAAACGGGAAAGGGCGAAATGGATTTTTTGATGAACCGGATCGATCCTCACGCCGGGGAAATTTTCCAAAGCCTGGACATACATGTCCTCGAAGTAACTAACTTTGGGAAGCTGGGGCCAAAACGGAATGTCCAGGGACAAAGCGACTTCGAGAGCTCTTTCAATATCTTGATGGGGCATAATACCCATGGCCGTGGTTCGACAATTGGGTGAGAAACCTAAGGAAGCCATTAAGGAGGCCCTTCCAATAGGCGCACAAGCCTACGAACCTCTCCTCGATTGGGAAGAAAAGGGTCCAACATCAGCGCAACCTTTAAATGATATAGCGCTTTTTGTCTGTTCTGAAATTCATACCAATAGATTCTCCCCAAATTCAAATGGACCAGAGCATCATAAGGATTGATTCGAATTTCCCACTCAAATTCCGTAACCGCTTTGTCAAACTTCTTTTGGGCGGCACAGACGATGGCCAAAAGACCATGGACCTGCGGGATATAAGGATAGATCTTCAGAAATCTTTGAAAAGCCTCTTCAGATTCTTCATAACGACCGTTTTCAAAGTAGATCATCCCGAGAGAGTAATAGGCCCTATATAGCGTGGGATCGACTTCTACCGACTTCTTTTCCATCGCAATCGCCTTATTGACCTCTCCCATTTTTTGGTAGGTGGCCCCAAGGTTATAATAGGCCTCTCCGAATTTCGGGTCAATTTGTATGGCCTTTTGGTATGTTTCAAGGGATTTATCGTATGCTCCTGCATCAAAATAGGCAATGCCAAGGTCGACATACGGCCGTGCCTTGTTGGGGGATTTCTTTACACAATCGGTATAAAGGCTTATCGCATCATTCCAAAGCGAATTCCTTGAATGGGTCCCGATGGAGAGAAGAAGAATAACGGCCACAAATATTGCGGTCTCTATAATATGGAGTCTAATTTTCTCCGTCAATTCTCTTGCCCCTTTTTTGCTTTTGGGCTGCCTCTATGGATGCGACTGTTTTCCGGAACCGTTCGGCATCGGGAAGCTTAGGATAAGCAAGCGCCTTCTTAAGATAGAGAAGGGCCTTCGGATCATCTCCCCATTCTTTATAAGCCAACCCTAATTCAACGTAGGCATAAACATTGTCAGGGTGGGTATTCAATTCCTCTTTGAAACATTGAATCGCCTTCGCCCTTTGTCCTAGTCCTTTATAGGCAAGCCCCAGATTGATGTTCGCATTTTCGTAATCGGGTTTGACTTCTAAACATTCGTTATAGGCTTCGATGGCATCCCTGTAAAGGTTCTTTTGATAATAGGCAATACCGAGGTTGTAAAAGGAATCCGGAAAATTTGAATCCAATTCGATAGCCTTCTTATAATGGCGAATGGCCTCATCCATAAGCCCTTCTTCGTAATAAACCAGGCCTAAGTTATACATCGACAGGGAATAATAAGGATTCAACCTGAGTGCCTCTTCATATTCCTCTCGGGCATCGTCCCACCTTCCCAGTTCGTGGTAGGCAAAACCTAAGTTGTGGTGGGTCCTCTCTTTCTTAGGGGACTTTCTAACACAGTCCTTCCACAACTCCACTTCACTCCTCCACAGAAAATTTCGCCGGTAAGTGCCCGTGGATAGCAAGAGTATGATGACGAATAAGATAGACAAGCCAATCATCGCCTTGCTGAACTTTTTCATACTTAAATCACGGGCTCCGCTAACGGCCCTCCGTGGCCGGCTTCAAAAAGGGCAGCTTGTATTTCCATTTCTCTATCCCCCTCACCACGAATAAACTAAAAAGAATAAACGGGCCCACGGCAGGAAGG
>DASPPQ010000222.1:0-2196 GCA_035625415.1 Thermodesulfobacteriota bacterium | reverse complement strand
CCCATCAGATTTTGCGCCTTTATAAGTGTACTCGCCAAAATTTAGCCGAGGGGGCAAATTTTTCTTGGAACCGAGAACTTCTTCCTGTAATCCTCGAAACAGAATTTTACTCTAACCGTCAAGATTACGATCGCTAATCCTTGCACTATAGGCTTAAATCAGCCTCCTAACAAAGCGGTGGCGGTGCCGAGCCGAACATCAATAAACCTTGTCATCAGGATGGTTCTTATTTGAGGAAAGGGGAGTCTCTGGGGAGGGACGCGTTCCTTCTATAAGTTAAGGAAACTTAATCTTTCTTTAATAGGATATTAATATTGATATTGATATTGATATTGGTAGTACACTACCCCTGACTTATCAGGTGGACAATGCTTAGAGGATTGAAAAAACCTCAAATTCTTCTGGCTTTAATAATTGCTCTTTCTATTCCAATCCTTTCGAGTTACCTCATTTACTGTGACTTGGCAGAGGATGATCGCTTTGATCCAGAGGCACCGTATGAGTATGATGATTTAGATGAACCCTTCCTGGTACCGGATTGTCAAAACCAATTGACATTCTCCAGATCAATCGGATCAAATGCTTTGTTTCCCGTCTTCCTTCCAGAAACCAATGCTATCGAGCAGGTGTCTCCCTTCTGTTTCGTATCGCCTTGCCTCGAATCCCTATCGTCTGGTCTCGAACAAAAAACCCCTGTCCTGCGTTGTTAGAAAACCTCGGTTGGTATTCCTATTTAATTCTCATTCCATTTCTTAAGCCCTCATTGCTGAGAAAGCAAATGACCATTAGGGCGTAGCCCTAAGAAATTATTTTTCAAGCAGGCTGAGAAAGCCCTCGAAGCCGTTGTTGCTTCCGATGGAATATCGTGGGGATAGTTCCCTTGAGATGCTTTCGGAATGCATCATTCTGGGTAAAAGGAGGTGGAGGCCGTGCCAACTTGCTGTGGCCTGAAACGTTCTCACCTGATGATTCTGTTCGCGGTAACCTTTATCCTTTTTGCCGTGACAGGGTGTGGGACTTTAAGTAATGGTCGGGGGTGGGGCGAGGACGCGATCTTTCCGGTAGACCTTAAAAAGATTCCTCGCGCTGCATTGAATGCTCTGGAAGATCCACAGACCTTCCTCCCAGCGGCGGGAGCGCTCGTCTTCGGTTTGAGTAAATGGGACAAAAAAGTTTCGCATTGGGCCACTGACCATACACCCATTTTTGGGTCTACCACCAATGCCTCGAACGACGCATTATACTTTGAGATTCCTCTCTATACAGAGGTGTTTATCACTGCGGTTGTTACTCCGAGTGGTGATGATTCTAAGGACTGGGTGTATTCGACGCTGAAAGGCATGGTAGTAGAGGGAGCTGCTGAGTTGGTGACGGCTGGGATGACGAGCTTGTTAAAGGATGCCACTGGTCGTACTCGACCAAACGGGAGTGGCAACGCAAGTTTTCCTTCGGGAGAAGCCTCAGCTGCCTTCTCATCGGTGGCCCTTAGTAATCGAAATCTCGATTCCATTGAAATACCCCAAGAGGTAAAAATCCCACTGAAGGTCGTAAACATACTACTGGGTTCAACTGTTGCCTGGGCTCGAGTGGAAGCTCAAGCGCATTACCCATCGGATGTTCTGGCTGGGGCGGCCCTAGGAAATTTCCTAAGTGCAACCGTCCATGATTCCTTCTTAAACCTTCCTAAAGATAAAACATACGGTTTTAGCATCTTTCCTACGAAAGGTGGAGTGACGGCTGGATTGTATTTTACCCTCCACCCCAGTGCTGTCAACCAATCCCGATTCATCTACCGGAGTTCAATGGCAAATGACCCTAACCATTAGAGAGAGGGAAAATATCTTCTGGCTTTTAATCATGCGCATTTCTACCAGTAATCGTTGACCTTCAGGGTTATCTCATACTGTAGACTCGTAGGTGCAATGCTCAACGAGTACGGAGGGTTTTTGTGCTACCCTCTCCGATACTCGCAAATAACTCTCCTTCCATTTCTGCTTTCTGAGCGGGGACTTAGGAATAAGTTTCCCAAACCATCACTTCCTTCTTTGAATAACTCAATGGGCTTATTCGCCGAAATTGAGATTCTTTCATTTTGGAAGAGCTCCTGCTGATTATGGAGTGAAATCTTCGGAGGGCATTTTTTGGAAAGAGGTCTACACAGAGGGAGTGGAGATAACCCCTATCTCTTTTCAAAAG
>DASPPQ010000221.1:0-6118 GCA_035625415.1 Thermodesulfobacteriota bacterium | reverse complement strand
AATTAACTGAACAAACAAAATAACGCAGCTTAAGTATGTATTTTAAGTCGTAATGGCCGGAATAGAATTATGTTTAATGCTTGCGTCAAGCAACCACCTGTCGATTATGAATTGCAATCAAGCATTCTTTGTCAAATTGTGCCCCCGCGGAAAAACTCGCCATCACACTTGACAACACATTAAATAAATTCCCATCTCTTAACCCCGTTTCTCCCCCCGGCCTTTTCTACTTCCCACCTATACCTATTTAGAATATACCTTTCCTACGCCAAAAATAGAGTGTCTGAGGTGTTTTTCCTTAAACCGAGGGATAAATATACCATTTTGCAAAAATTGTCTAACCTGTCGAAATTGTTTCACTTCTACTCGACAAATTGGGTTCGAGTGATTGCCCTCAGACGGCTAAACAAAAGAAGAGGAATTGTTTAATTTCGCTACGAAAAAGGTCAAAAAACAGGGAGTTCAGGTAGGTTTCGGACAGGAAAACTACACAGAAGGTTCAGGTGTAAGGACATCATCATTGAGGCTTTGCGGGAATATTTGAGGAAGAAGGCTATGGGGGTAAATAGGAAATGAAATCTGAAAAGGTTGCGATTTATGCAAGGGTTAGCACTGTGGATAAAGGTCAAGATCCAGAAGTTCAATTGAAGGATTTAAGGGCATACGCTAATGCCGGGGGTGGAAAGTCTTCGGTGAGTATGTAGATATCGGGAAGAGTGGAGCAAAAGACAAACGACCTCAACTTGATCGCCTATTGGAAGACGCAAGGAAAAGACGGATTGACGGGATACTGGTCTGGAAGCTGGATCGCTTTGGGCGTTGTCTAAAATCTCTCGTTACTACTCTTGAAGAATTGAGAGGTTTAGGGGTTCAATTCGTATCCTACACCGAGAACCTTGACTTTAGCACACCTGCGGGAAGGGCAATGGCTAACCTCATCGGTGTCTTTGCCGAGTTTGAACGGGATTTAATAAGGGAAAGGGTCAAGGCAGGTATTCAGAACGCCAAGAGCAAAGGGAAAAGCTGGGTAGGCGTCGTTTAATTGATAAAAAGCTTTTAGGGACAGTGAGGGATATGAAAGGTAGGGGAATGTCCATCCGGGGTATTTCTAAAGAGCTGGGACTATCCAAGTCGCTCGTCCACAAAACCCTCCAAATTTAAGCTAGAAATCCTTAATACTTTCAAGGGGCAAATTTTAAAAAGTAGGTGTCCAGAATTCATCTGTTTTATGGACATCGAGGAGAATTATATGAATACAGGTAAACGGGAGAAAATTTTAAAAGAAGCTTCCGAAGACTTGTGTAAAACCCTTAATGCCTTTGGCTCTAGGGAAACATTGAGACTGCTGTTAGAATTTTCACGGTACGCCCCGATCGTTAACGAGCTTTTAACGAAGTATCCCTTCATTGTGGCCATAGAACATTTCCTTTTGGGAAAACCCACTGTTCAAGTTGACGAAAAAAACATTTCAAACCTTAGTGGATGCCAATCCTGAGATCTGGATAGGAACAGAAAATAATAACCCAGAGGAAGAGCGCAATGATTGTGGGGAAACTCGCCGAAGACCTAAAAGGACCAGAAATCGAAAACGGAATCTCGCTTCAACTAAACGCCATCAATCGTCAATGGAAGAGCAGAAAACATCTGTCCGTGGATGAAAGGAGAAATTGAAATGAAAGCAGAAGCCATAGAATTTGTTATGAAGTATGAAACCTATGTTAAGGAAATCGAAGCGGTGGTAAGGGCAGAATTTAAGCCTGTCATCCAGAAAATGCTGGAAATCGACCCCCATGATTTAATCAGACCCGAGTCATATTTTGAGCATGAAAGCCACGCAGAGGGATTTGTTTGGAAAATGTTCATGAAGGAAGACAAAAAGGAGGGGTTGATTGAGTAACAAATTGAGAAGGACAACACGACCAACACCACCAAGACTTATGACAGAAGAAAAAGTTAATTGGTATTTAAGACAGATAGATAACCCTGCCTTTATCATGGAATTGGTCAGGGACGGGGTTTGGGGACCTGTCAACGAGAAGCTAATCCTGTCGCTCGATTTTTACAAAATGGATATCCCGGATGTGTTAAAGTGACCCCCTTACCTCCTCTCTTTCTTCCTGAACTCGTGATTATTCAAAATCGTGCTCCATACAACATTTTAAGTAGAAATGCGCAAGCTAAAATAACGGAGGATTTTGTTGCAATGTCTCACTTCAGCCCCGCCTTGCGTAGTGCAGCCAGACGCTTCTCAAGATGTTTCGGATCCCTAAAAGGCTGTGTTTTGCACCAATTCTCTAATGAAAAGCTCGGGGCTATTCGGAGAACTTCTTTGGCTTGAGCGTGTGCCTCCTCGACTCGACCCATTTCTGAGTAAACTTCTGCAAGCCCGATATGAGCTGGAAAAAGGTAGAAGGGTTCCTTCTGTGCACGTGGGAGAATTTGTCTATATAATGCAAGTGCGTCTTCGTAACGCCCAGCCATGCGGTACGACGTCGCTAAGGTATCCAGATACCAAAGGGGACAAAATGGATGGAGACGTATAGCTCGCTCACCCAGTGCTATCGCCTCCTCGAAATTACCTGCACAATTTAAGGTGATTGCAAGAGCAGCGTAATTGAGGGCGATGTTAGGGCCTAGTTCGATTGATCTCCGGCCCATTGCGATAGCTTCCTCATATTGTCTCTGCCACAAATAGATACTCCCTATCATAGCGGTTGCGCAAAAGAGGTCTTTGTTTAGCGTCAGAGCCTTGTGGTTAAGTTCAACCGCCTTTTTGAAATATTCCTCAGGAGATTCACACCATCCCGCAATTGCCCCATCAAAGTAAGTCCAAGCTAAAAGGGACCATGCAAATCCATACTGGGGATCCAATTTAACGGCTTGTTCAGATAGCTCTTTAGCCCTCGCAACATCTTCCTTCGTGAACCGTTGGATCACATCAAAGGCTTGCGAAGCAAGGGCCCACGCCTCCAGATTCTTTGTATCTTTATGAAAAACTCTGGCTTGCTCTCCTTCAGTGAGCTTGATCTGGAGAGCGATTCCAATGTTTCGGGTGATGTCGTCAAGGACTGGAAAAAAATTCGTCATATCTCGATCATACTTTTCTGACGAGATATGGTGCCCTGACATTGCGTCAATCAACTGAGCTGTAACTCTGATATGCTCACCCGATTTTTGGATACTGCCTTCCAGGACATATCTTACGCCTAAATTCTCTGCAACTTTCTTTACGTCTATCGGCTTCCCCTTGTATTCGAAGGCCGAATTGCGGGAGATCACAAAAAGCTCCGAAATCATGGAGAGCATGGTCGTAATATTTTCAGTCAACGCATCACAGAGGAATTCCTGCTTTTGATCCCCACTCATGTTCACAAACGGCAGCACAGCGATAGAGGGTTCATCCGGTAGTGGAAATGCCATCCTCTTAACTGAAGCAACATCGCCCCGATTAGGTCCTGAATTGTTTTTCCAGAGCGTCAATGCGATCGTACCCAGAACGACCACTATCGCTGCGATCAGGACCAGCCAGCGAGAGCCGATTGGTGATAATCTCCTTCTTCTTTCCCGCGGAGGAACTGCAACCTCAGGCTCTTCTGGGACGAGTCTATCAGGCTCTGCCTTCTTCTCTTTGAGACTTGAGATGAACTTTTCCCAGGCATCCGCGTTTAAGGAGTCCTCATAGATGATGGCAATGTCATTCAAGGATGCTCCTATTCTATCTATGGCGAACTTGAGTCTGACATTTTCATGGCTTCCTTTGTACTCGAAAAGGTTTGCCCAGCTATCCTTTTCGGACTCGGTAAAGGGATAGGCTTTACCCCCTTCCTCATAGCCCTTTTTCCTTCCGAGGACCATGAAGAGTGGAGCCTCCTCCAGGTTGGGCAGGGCGTGCTGCCATTTCCTGTAGATCCTTGACAGCAAAGGCTCTGTTTCTGACGATCCGGCGGAACCTCCAATGGTCTCGTTCAGCAAAGCAAGGAGATCATGATGCCCTTCCAGGGGGATAGATGTGATTTTCCCTTGTTTTTTCATCTCGTTGACGACAAAGGCGATCATGGAGAGGTAAAACTTTCGAGAAGGCGAATTGAAATGAAGGGTCAGTTCAACTCTGTTCTTGAGGGCAATATGAAGCTTGAACTGATTGAGGTCGATTGTGATGAGATGAGGTTTGGTGTTTTCCGTCATTTCTTCCCCCTAATATCTCATTGAAAAGACATAAGATTCTATCCAGGGACGAAAATAGTTAAAAAATGTGACGGTACGTACCGTCACAAACCGTATCATATGCTTAAAATGGTGTCAATCTCAAAATAGAACACTAAAGATACAGACCGCTACGTTACCCTGAAAGGAGATGATGGCCTATGAGCTAATGGGATTAGGAAGAGGGAGGATCACATTCAGAAAAGCGGAAGAACATTTAATGAAGCGAACTCGATAAGCAGCTGAAAGGGGGTTCAAATGAAAGGAAATATTAACAAACTGGCTGTATTTGTGTTGGTGAGTATTTTCTTTTGTCCGATGGCGATAGCTGTCCCCACTATGCCAGCTGACCTTCAAATGGTCCGACCCGATCCTTCGTTACCGAAAGAACTCGCAGCCTTTCTTGGTAAATGGGAGTGGATTTCTAACCCGGCAGAGCTTTTTATAATTGTGGAGAAAATCGACAAGGAAAAAGCAAGCCTCTATGTTTGGCGGAGTGGTTCCTCTGTACATGGAACTCCGGGATAGGAAAGAATTGAAGCCAAAGTAATTAAAGATCGTGGAAAATACAAACTTTCGTATGGTGATGCTGAGTATACCTTAATGGGAGAATACTTAATTACGTTCTCCCCTTCAGACAGTTCGCAACTTAAAAGAGTCTCTTGAGTCGAAAAAGCTCAGACCTGGAGGCAAAAATCGTCCACGAAAAGGAGGGAAATTCAATGAAAATCAGCAAAAGAATAATGTCGGTGTCCTTATGTTTTATTTTGATTGCTTCGATAGCCAGCGCCCAAGGCATCCCTCAAGCAACAAATCCTGAAAAGGTGGGGTTATCGAAGGACAGATTGCAAAGAATTTCGACATGGATTCAGGGGGATGTCGATAAAGGAATCGTTCCAGGAGCAGTGGTCATGGTTTTGCGAAAAGGCAAGATAGCCTATTTTGAGGCATTTGGTTATCGGGATAAGGAAAAGAAAATTCCTATGACTCGTGACTCGATTTTCCGTGTCGCCTCAATGACAAAGCCATTTACTTCCCTCGCAATCATGATATTGGCAGAAGAGGGCAAAATACAACTGAACGTTCCTGTCTCCCAATATCTCCCAGAGTTCAAAAATCTGAAGGTAGGAGTGGAGAAGAAAGATCCAGCAACTAGTAAGACTGAGCTTGTTCTCGAAACGCCCAGTCGGGAGATGACGGTACAGGATTTACTTCGCCATACTTCTGGGTTCACTTACGGCTTCTTGGGCAAATCTATGGTTAAGGATCTCTATAACCAGGTCAACTTCTTTACTTTGACAAATGCTGAAATGGTTACAAAGCTCTCCACATTACCTCTTCAAAACCAGCCTGGGACAACATGGGAATACGGAATGTCCTATGATGTACTAGCCCGCATTGTCGAGGTTATTTCAGGTGTTGAGTTTGATGCCTTTATTGCGGAGAGAATCGCAAAACCGCTCAAGCTTGCGGACACGGGGTTTTGGGTAGAAGGAGCTGAGCGGCAAACACGAATCGCTGAACCTCAAATTAATCCAGCAACTGGCAAAAGACCACCTGTCTGGGATGTCACAAAAAGGCCAAAATGGTTGTCCGGTGGCGGTGGCTTGGTATCAACTGCCCACGATTACGCCCGCTTCTGCCTTATGTTGCTAAATGGCGGGATTCTGGATCGAGTACGTTTGGTTTCGCACAATACCGTTGAGCATATGACTTCCAACGATGTTCCCCCAGGGTATAAGTCTTTTTTACCGGTAGAATGGCAAATTAAATGGCCCAGTCCCAGCCTGGAGACTGGTCAAGGATTCGGTTTAGGTTTTGGCATTGATTGCAAACCAGGGCTGAGTCCGTTGCCGGGTTCCAAAGGGGACTATTATTGGTTTGGCATTTTGGGCACATCTTTCTTGGTAGACCC
>DASPPQ010000220.1:0-32120 GCA_035625415.1 Thermodesulfobacteriota bacterium | reverse complement strand
AATTAACTGAACAAACAAAATAACGCAGCTTAAGTATGTATTTTAAGTCGTAATGGCCGGAATAGAATTATGTTTAATGCTTGCGTCAAGCAACCACCTGTCGATTATGAATTGCAATCAAGCATTCTTTGTCAAATTGTGTCCCCGTGGATTACAGGAAGGGAGTGTTGGTGAATCTGACCCTGATTGGGTGAACCATAACCGACATTTCAAACTCAAAGGCTTTCCTCAATGTTTTTTGATCTCTATTAATCTCTCCCTTTTCACACGCCTTGGCCAAAATCTTGTTCGCAAGTTTCGTTCCCAAGTAATCGCACGACAGGCGGAGCATTTCGATGAGAAGCCTGCCGGAATGAAGAAAAGGAGGGTGGAGGGATTTGAAACCTTGGGAAATTCCCTGGAGTCCCTCTTTGCCAAAGGGGGCATTATTAGACCGAGGCAGAAACCGGCGTCAACCACTTAGTCTCACAGCCCGAAATAAGCGGACTTCACATCCGGATTCTCCATCAATTCCCGGGAATTTCCTTCCAGGACCGCTCCTCCATTCTCAAGGATATACCCATGATGGATGATCGGCAAAATGGGACGGGCGTACTGCTCCGAGATGAGAACGGTAATTCCTGTCTGTAGATTGATATCGTGGACGGATCGGGCAAGCATGCCCTCCATCAGAGGACTCAACCCAAGTAGGGGTTCATCGAGGAGAAGCAATTTGGGCTGCGCCATCAAGGCCCTTCCAATGGCCAGCATCTGCTGCTCCCCCCCGCTGAGAAACCCTCCCTCCCTCTTCTTCAATTTTCCTAAGGGTGGGAAAATAGTAAAAATATATTCCAAGGTTTTTCTGGCCTGAGCTTTTGTGGCTAAATAGCCTCCTATTTTCAGATTCTCTAATGTGCTGCTTTCTGCGAAGATCCTTCGCCTTTCGGGGCAGAGGACGATTCCTTTCCTGGCTCTGTCGCTCGGTTTCATGGACGTGATATCCATTCCTTCAAAAAGGATGTGGCCCAGGACGGTGATCCTCTCTCCCCCTTTCATTTCTTCCTTCTTCTTCACATCCAGTATGATTCCGGAGATGGTATACATCAGCGTGGACTTCCCCGCGCTGTTAGCGCCGAAAATGCCTGTCACTTTTCCCGCCTGGCACTTCATGTTGATATTATTGATGGCGATGGCGTTCTCATAAAATACCATGAGGTTCTTAATCTCAAGCATTTTCTATCCTTGTCTTTTTTCTTTGGATATTTTTCTGCGTTCTTCCGCTCTGATTTCGCGTCTCAGAAGCTTTCCCACTTTTGATTTTGGGAGCATGTCACGGAATTCGATGTATTGCGGGATTTTATATGGGGCAAGTCTCTCACGACACCACCGGGTCAATTCAGAGGCGTCGACTCCGCGTGCATCCTCCTTAAGGACGACGATGGCTTTAATGCGTTCACCCACTTTCGGGTCGGGGACCCCGATCACACAGGCCCCGATCACCGTCGGATGGTCTTGCAACACAGCCTCAATCTCTGAAGCAGAGACCCGGTAAGCCTTGTGTTTGATCACATCTGCCGATCTTTCGACATAATAGATGTCTCCCTTTTCACCCAGTTTGACATAATCGCCCATTCGATAGTAGACCTTGCCATCGATGTTGACATAGGATCGACTCGTTTCCCCAGGCTTGTTCCAGTAGTGTTTTAATGTATAGTCGGATGTGACCACAAGCTCACCGGTCTCGCCAATTGGAACAGGCTCCAGAGTATCTGGATTGACAACTTTGCATTGCCTGGTCTTGAGAGGTAATCCGATGGATGTGACCTCCGGCTCTCTGTCCAGGCGGCTGTACGTGACATGGCCCGCTTCTGTGGAACCGTAGACCTGGTAGATGGAGACATCAAGATGCTCCTTCCACCTTTTAAAAACTTCGATAGGAAGCACATCTCCTCCACAGTAGCAGTATCTTAGAGAACTCAGGTCATATTGATCCAGGCGGTCGTTCTCCAGAATCATGCGGTACAGGGCCGGGACTCCGAGCATCCATCTCACGCGATATTTTTCGATGGCTCGCAAGATGGCATCGACCTGCGGAACAGGCATGATGACCGTTGTGTTCCCATAGTTTAAGCCGATGGCGGTAAACAGTCCAAGGGCCATGATGTGGAAAAGCGGGTTGATCGCAATATAGGTATCCTTTCCCTCCTCGATGTATCCTCCAGCCACATCCTCCATCACGTCTTTGACATAGGAGATCATACCCATGTGATTGCCGGGCACGCCCTTAGGAAATCCTGTCGTTCCTCCGGTATAGAGGATATAAGAGAGATCCTTCCAGGGATCTATCTCTACGTTCAATTTCTCGGGTGATTGTTTGATTAGATCCTTGAAAAAATAGACGTTTTCACCCTTTTTGACGATTCCGTTTGGAATCTTGTCGAAGAGGAAGCCAACGGTGCGCTTCCAAAGAGGAAGGACATCGACGAGATTTGTAACAATGGCCCTTTTCAAAGAGGTTTTGGAAAGAACGTCCTGAACATAACCGAAATTGGTGTCGAGACAGATGATCGTCTCCGCACCGGAGTCGTTGATCATATATTCGATTTCGAAAGAAGTGTAGATGGGGGCCACCGGCACTACCACTGCCCCGATCTTTTGAATCGCGAAAAAGGAGATTACCCACTGGGCAGAGTTCGTAATATAGAGCACCACTTTGTCGCCCTTTCGTACCCCCAGGTGACGGAGAGCTGTACCAAGGCGATCGATGAGATTTCGCAACCGGGCAAAAGTAAACTTCTGGCCGAGATAAATGACGGCAGGCCGATCCGGATATTTTTCGGACATCCGCTCAAATTGGGTAAAGACGAGTTCTGGTTCCATTTCTCTTGAACCCCTCACCCTATCCCTCTCCCCGCTGGGGAGAGGTGAGGAGAGGTGAGGTGAGGGGGGCTTTCTTTTCTATCAGGCTTCAAACGTATAATCGAGCAGCTTCTCCGATCCCAGGTAAGCTTCCTTGACCCTCTCATCCTGCATGACCACTTCAGGGATGCCTTCGGTCAGCTTTTGTCCAAAGTTTAGCACCATCACACGGCTGGCCACCCGAAAGAGTTCCCTCAGGCGGTGTTCAATCATCACCAAGGTAATCCCATCCATCTGCAACTTTTCGATCAAAGGAACCATGCTCGCGATTTCACTCATACTGAGTCCAGAAAAGACTTCGTCACATAAGATGAGGTCGGGTCTCAGAGCGAGACACCTGGCGAGTTCAAGGCGCTTGAGATATCCTGTCGGTAGGCTCGATGCCAATTTATATGGAACGAAAGAATCTCTCTCGAAGCCGATCTCTTCCAAAATATCGATGCTGACTGTCCCGCGATCCCCCAGTTTACCTCCTCCCCGCCATCCACCTGTACGTCTTGCCCTCGGGGAGAAAAGGGGAATGATCAGATTTTTGTATGCAGGAAGGCTATAGTAAGGCCTCATGATCTGAAAGGTTCTTGTGAGTCCAAGATTGGCAATCTGATTGGGCGGCTTCTTGCTAATCTCTTTGCCCTTATACAGAACCTTACCGGAGTTCATCTTGATGAAACCGGTGATGCAATTAATGAGGGTTGTCTTCCCTGATCCATTGGGGCCGATGATACCAAAGACCTCGCCCTTCTGAACACTAAAACTGACATTCAGTAGTGCCTGAACACCACCGAAGGCCTTACAGACATTGATCACTTGGAGAATATCTTCTTCACTCATACCTTTACCCACCTCTCAAACTGGTGGTATTTCCGCTGGGCGTAGACCATGATCCCCTCGCTTCGCAACATGATAAAAACCACCAAGAAGACCGCATAGATGACGATTCTCAGCGTTCCGTAGGCACGCAAAAATTCGGAGAGGGGGACGAGGATAAAGCAACCGAGTAAAGGGCCCACCAGGGTGCCTCCTCCTCCGATCACTGTGGCTGCGATGGGAATGACAGAGAAATCGAGAGCGAACTGTGAAATACCTGCCCAATTGTATATGTGTGAAAGATAGGCTCCTCCAAGACAACCAATTGCCGAAGCAATAAAAACAGCAATGGCCTTGTAAAGGGTGATGCTTAATCCAGAGGCTCTGACAGCCTGATCATTATCCTTGACGCCACGAAAGATGAGCCCGATATCCTCGTTCACCAATCTCCTCAACCCGAAGAGGGCAAAAATGACGATCAAGAGGATGAGATACTGTTCAACCCATCGGTTGGGAAAGCTGGCCACTCCAAGGATGCCGTCTGTTCCGCCGAGGATATTTAATGCCTCGATGATTCTTGAGAGAGCTAACGGATACATGAGGGTTACAATCGCAAAATATACTCCTCTAAGGGGAAGGGCTGGAAGGAGGAGAAGAGTGGAAATGACCGCCCCCCCAAGGGTTGCCATTGGAATGGTGGCTACCAGAGGGAGACCCAGGGATTTATTGAGAATGGCTGCCGTGTATCCACCCACCCCTATAAAAAAAGCCCCTCCCAGGGAAACCAATCCTACGAAATGGGCTAAGAAATCAAACCCGAGAGCGAGCAGGACATAGATACCGACAATGGTGATGACTTTATTCCAATAGAGAGAGGGCATGAGGAATGGGAGAAGGAGAAGGCCTGCAATTAAAATCAGCCTTGGGAGAACGAGGTATGTGACTTCTTGCCACGAAGAAACGGCGTAAATCCCTTCTGTCCTGACTTTGATGCCACGATCGATTCTTTCTTTGCGCCGTTCCTGGATGTTCAACCTTGCTCCCCTATGATGCTATCGTCATAATCCTCCCTTTCCCCCCTTTAGCAAAAGGGGGGTGAGGGGGCCTTGATGACCAAAATGAAAAGTTTAGAACATTTAGAATTTGAGTTCTGGTTTTGTTTGGTATTTGAAATTTGACATTTGGATTTCTCAATTGGTTATACTCTCTCCTCCAATTCCTTCTGTCTGCCGAAGAGTCCTGATGGCCTCAGTATAAGAGTGAGGATAATCGCTAGGAGAGCCACGACCATATGGAAATGCGATTGGATGTAGGCAACGGTAATAATTTGGAGAAATCCAATCATAAAGGAAGCAATAATCGCACCCACCCAACTGCCTAAGCCGCCCACAATGCAGACAGCGATCGAAAGAATCAGTACATTGTAGCCCGCCTCCACCACAATATTGCCCAAAGGCAATAAGGCAATAGCCGAGAGGCCAGCCAAAATAGAACCCATGGCCATGGCAATAATGGCCATCCAGTCAGAATCGATTCCTAACATCATGGCTGCATGTTCATCCTGAGCCATTCCCCTAAATGCCAAGCCCGTCTTGTTGAAATGGGTAAAGAGCCACATAAAAGAGACCACCACGATCCCTATGCCTATGACGATGATTCGTTGAAGGTCGACTGGAATACCCCTGATGCTGATGCTGCCTTCAATGAAGACGGGAAGCGTATAGGTCATTCCCTTGAACCCTGCCCAACGCAGGAATTCGAGAATAGCCAATCCCAGGGCATAGGTGGCGATGATCTCCGAAGTGGCCATCCCTCTCACCCGGATGAGAACGAACCGATAGATGGCTGCCCCAACCAACCCCATGATCACCAACGCTAGAATAATGGAGAGGATGTAGTTTAATTTGAGGAGATGGATGAGACTCCAGACAAGAAACCCTGTGACCACATATAACGCCCCGTGGGCGAAGTTGGGGAGCCGACTGATTCCATAAACCAAGGTGAAGCCAATGGCCATCAACGCCAGGGAAAAACTATTAATGATCCCGTAGATAAGGATGTCCATGATAAATCCCGTGGTAGTGAATCATGATGGTGATTCGTGTTTTAGATTGACCAATCACTAACACCGTTCACGAACGCTATTTATACAAAAAGGGGGAGGGGTTTCCCCCTCATCCCCTCATCTTAACCTGGCACAGCCTGGACCATTTCAGATCGTCATTGCAAAATTAACGCGTTTCAAAATTAGCAATCATCAATTTTTTTCTTTTCATTGATAACTTTGCACTGCTAATTTTATAATTTGCAATGATTTTTTCCCTCACTTCTTCATCCAGGGAGGAAGCTTGACCTCACCCACAGCAATTTTGGGTGGAAAAACCACGATTCTTTTTCCTGCCTGCCACTGGAAAATCGTACCCACGGCACCTTCTTTTGGGTCAGTGCTTGGGATAACTTGATGGTTCTTTGGATTAAATCTTATCCTTCCATAGACGCCCATCAGGTCGGTTTTTTCAAGAGCGGCTACGACCGCATCGGAGTTCAATGAACCTGCCCGCTCGATGGCGTCTTTCAATACGTAGACCGCCATATAGCTCGAAGAAGTACCGTACCCCTCAGGTTCCAATCCCCATTTTTTCTTATAGGCGTCAACAAACTTCATCGTCCAGGGAGTGGCCTTGGAGGAAGCATTGCCTGCATTGACCACGCTTGCCATGCAATATTCACCTTTTCCCTCTGTGGCCTTCCAAAATCCAGGTTCCTCAGCGGCAGAAATGATCGTTCCGTAAGGAATGGCGGGTACCTTCATATCATACCATTGCTTAAGCAGGATGGAAGTCTCGGGCATATCCATCCAGATCAGGATGACTTGGGCATTCTCTTTTTTGGCTTTGAGCAGTCCCACAGAGAAATCTGTGGTTCCTGTCGGGTAGACTTCCTTGCCCAGAACTTCCCATCCTTTCTCAACAGCCAATTTGGAAACAAGGTCTCCTCCCGCACGGGCATGGGCTACATCCTGGATCATGATGAAAAGTTTGTTGAGGCCATATTTTGCTTTGATCTCCATGAGGCAGGGAATAAATTCTCCTGTAACCATCCAGCCAACTTCACCGGAGATCCTAAAACAATATTTGAACTTGTCATATTCGGCTTCCACCCGTTTGGAATATGCGGGAGTCAAAGCCCCTGTTGTCAATATGGATACCTTCTTATACTTCGAGAGCAGATCCATGGCGGCAAGGGCCGCTTCGGAACGAACAGGCCCACCGACGATAAAATCCGCATTTTTCTCTAAAATCAGTTTTTCCACCACCAACAGAGCATCGCTGGTGGGCACGCCAGGTTCAAGGTCTCGAGTATCCATGACTTCGATCTTAATCGGTCTCTTCTCTTTTCCGACGGTTACGCCTCCCTTGGCATTGATCTCGTCCGCGGCCAGTTTCATCGCCCTCTCTGCATCCCAGCCGTATAAGAAGGCCGTCGCAAGAGGAGCCCCGATCACAATCGGTTTATCCGCTGCATTCGCCTGATGCCCTAAAAAAGGCAAGCCCACTAAAACCAGTACAAGAGAAAACACTCCTACCCATTGCTTCGGCTTTTCCATTCTTCTACCTCCTTTACGAAAGGATTTTCCCACTTACGGACGGAGATGATTAAGAATTTTTGTTTTTAAAACGAAGTGACTCAATTTTCTGATAACAAAAGGTGTCTTTTTCTTATACCTCTCTTTTGTTTTTGTCAAGATAATTCATTTGTGTAATTCCAAATTTGAATTGTCCTATGTTTCCAAATTTGAAATCTCCTGTGACGCTACTTTTCCTCTTGATAAGGCTTCGAGCTGTTCTATGCACGTTATTTTAACTGCCAACGGCAAATTCGGTTCGCAGGGTCCCACATATGATCCTATTGATTGCGGTGTAGAGCAAGAATTGTGCCAGCTACCCTGTCAGGCAGTAATTGATATAATAAGTGTCTGTCCATAAACTGACCTGTTCAGAAAGAGGTGTCATTCCGGCGAAGGCCGGAATCCAGTCTTTTCAAAGGGCTCTGGATACCGGATCAGGTCCAGCATGACGAACTAACATCGTTTATGGAAAGACTCTAATTACAAGCGTGTCGAGGGACCTGAAGGGCTATGATCCTGCTGTTCACTTGAGGCAATTTTTCACTTTTTGAAAATTGTTTTCAATTGCAATTGTTATAGACACCCTTTCATAGAAGAGGAAGGGTATTTCTTTGAAATATGGGTCCTCAGGTTGTATGAGGGCCGCTTGATATTTCGTATTCTCTAATCTTATGCCGGAGTGTAGGCCGGGAAATCCCCAGAAGCTCACATGCCTTCCCCAAATGCCAGTGGGTATGGTTGAGTACCTCCATAATGTGCTCTTTCTCTACGTCCTTGAGACTCTGGTTCTTATCGGGCACCTCTTTCGGATTTTGATGGATATGAAACTTTTGCCCCAGCAACGGAGCGATAGCTTCGTCAAAAATGACCTCCCCTTGGGTATTGACGGCTGCATGGGTAAGCACGTTCTCCATTTCTCTCACATTACCCGGCCAGTCGTATTCTGTCATTCTCTTGAGGGCCTCCTCTTCAACTTTTCTTATACCTCTACTTAGTTCGTAGTTGATTTTTCTAAGAATGTGTTCAATCAAGAGCGGTATATCAGATTTCCGCTCCCTGAGCGGAGGGACCTTTATGGTGGCTACATTAAGTCTGTAGTACAGGTCCTCTCTGAACGATCCTGCTTGAGCCAACTCCCAGAGATCTTTGTTCGCTGCCGTGATGATCCTTGCATTCGATTTGATCTTCTTTTCTCCCCCGAGACGCTCAAATTCTTTTTCCTGTAAAAACCTCAAGAGTTTCGACTGAAGTTCAAAAGGGATCTCCCCTATCTCGTCAAGAAAAATGGTCCCTTGGCCTGCCAATTCAAACTTCCCTTTCTTTGAACTGGATGCATCTGTGAAGGCCCCTTTCTCGTGACCAAAAAGTTCGCTCTCCAAAAGCGTTCTCACGATGGTGGAACAGTTGATCGCTTGGAAAGGATGTTCCCTGTAAGGGCTATTACAGTGAATAGCCCTTGCGATGAGCTCCTTGCCCGTACCCGTCTCACCTTCGATGAGAACCGTGACCCTATTCTCCGACAGAACGCCTATGGCTTTGAAGATCTCTTTCATTCCCCTACTTTTACCAACGATTTCTCCCTCTGTAAACGGTAAAGATAGATCTATCGATATCGCTCCGGCCATTTGGGCCGGACTTGAAGATTTTAGAGCTTTACCGATAGCCCTTTCGAGTTCTTCCACATCTATCGGTTTGGGAATATAATCAATCGCACCCAGTTTCACTGCCTTAATGGTCATCTCCATGTCATGGAATGCCGTAATGATGATGATATTCTTTCTACCATTGCGAATCAGTTCTTGGAGCACATCAAGACCATTCATGTCAGGGAGACGGATGTCCAGGATGATCACATGGGGATCGAAAAGGTTGCATTGACTCAAACCCTCTGATGCGGACATGGCACACATCACTGCATAGCCTTTCTCCGTGAGAAACATTTCAAGGGTCTCAAGAAGGGGGCGTTCATCATCAATAATGAGTATTCTTTTGGGTTTCATGTCATCTCCCTCATGGGAATTGTGAGACTGACCCGTGTTCCATGGGGCTTTCGGAGCGACACGCTCCCTGTGCCTCCGTGGGCCTCTATTATTCTATTTACATTGGAAAGACCGAGGCCCGTCCCTCTCTTTTTGTTGCTGAAGAAGGGGTCGAAAACATATGGAAGATCCTCCGTGCTGATTCCGGGTCCGTCGTCGCTGATTTCGACCTGAATGCCACTACCGTTAACTATCAACTGCTTCGTGATGATCTCTATGTTTCCACCTTCAGGGAGTACCTCAACTGCATTCAATAAAACATTGATGATCGCCTGTTCTATTTTTTCATGATCGACAAGGATACGGGGCAACCTCCTATTATACAGCTTTTTTATGGCGATCCCTTTTTCTCTAATCCTGGCATCCATAATTTCGAGGCAGGTGTCCACCATGTGATTGATCGAGACGAGCTCAAGGTTCAGCTTCACCGGCTTTGCAAAGTCAAGCATCTCATCGAGAATTCTTTCCAGCCGGGATATCTCATGGATGACGATCTCCATACGTCTTTTGTCGTTGCCGCCAAAATCCGTATTCTTCAAGATGATCTGACTGTTCATCTTCACGGATGACAGGGGGTTACGTATCTCGTGCGCAAGGGATGCGGTAAGTTTTCCTATATGGGCAAGACGCTCGGATTCGCGAATCCGCTTCTCTGTTTCCATCCTCTCTGTGATGTCCCTGCAGGTACCGGCCACCGCGTACTCTCTCTGATAGCGTATCGATTTTATTTTATTTTCCGTTGGGAGCGTACCGCCGTTTTTGTGGCGTCTAAAATAGGTATAAACGTCATCCGTAACTTCTCCGGTCGTTCCTTTTTCATACATCCTCTGGACGATCCTCAAGGATTTTTCCGCGACCAGCTCTGTGTATGGTTTTCCAATGATTTCCTGGAGGGTATATCCATGCATGTTACAGAAAGCTTGATTGGCAAAAACGATAACTCCTTTCTGGGTCACAAAATAACCATCATTTATCTCTTCAACGAGAATGCGGTATTTGGATTCTGACTCAACAAGTTCTCTTGTCCTTTTCTTTACCTCGCCTTCAAGATTTTGGGCATAATTTCTTATATGTTTCTCGTGTAATGATTGGAAATAATTACTGAATTTCGTGATGGTGTAGAAGAGGCAATAATTCATCCGCCTTAGAGTATCATGGAGGTTCTTCTCATCTAATTCATTCGGGAGGATAGGGAGGAGAACTGTTCTATAAAGCTCATAAGCGTTCTGTACTTCCGAGAGGGAAAAACCTCCCTTAAGGCGCAAATTGGTGATCCACCGAATGTGGTCATCTATCCTCGAAAAATCGTCGTGGATGAGCACCGCATGATTTGCTGCATTTGCTTTTGAGACAGTGCGAAAGAGCTCGTCTACCTGTCGACCAGAATAGCGTTCACTGACCTCTGTGTGGAGTCGATAAATCCACTCATCTACAATTCTTTTACGGTATGTTTTAAGGATTTCTGCAAGGTTCATTCAAAGGGAATTTATCACTTTAGCTGTTTATGGTCAAGCGGTGTAATACTGCAATTCCCTTTCCTATCTTCCTATGGAGATAAAACCGGTATGTCGCGAAAGTTTTCCATCTTTGATGATGAAGACCCTGGATTCTACGCTGGGACGATGATCTTTGGAGGTCATGGTGAGAGGCGGGGTGAGCCCCCCTGTGACAACATCTTTAAACCCTTCCAGGACAAGCCTCACCTTTTCGCGGGAGAATCCTTGTCCTACAAGGGATCTTCTTAAAGCCTCTGAGATCACCTGTGTCGTTGCCCACCCTTCAACATACGAAACCGTATGAGAATCATAGGGGTGCCACCTCTGATGAGCCTCTTTGATGGCGGCCATCCCCGGGATATCTTCGCCAAAAGGAGAGATAGGTTGCACTCCAAAAACTCCGTTAAAAGGCACCAGATTCTCGTCAAAAGCCCTCATGCCGCAGATCCATTTGGTCTTAAGATCCATTTTCTTAACTTCCCGAAGGAGAGAGGACGCTTCCCTTGAGGTAAGGCTCAAGTAGGCGAAGTCGGGGTTGTTGGCTTTGATTGTTTCGAGCGGAGGGATATTTTTTTCTAGCCGGTCTCCGGGCTGGGACAAGTCAGAGATCCAGACATCCGGTCCGATGTCAATTCCTAAGGTTTTGGCATATTCCTTTACTTCATCTAAGAAGGGGCGGGCGAAGCGGTTCGAGGATCCAATGAAGACGACTTTAGGTCTCCTCACTTGAAGGCCGGATTTATCCGAGACAAAACTCATTGCAATTTTTGCCAAATCGAGAGGGGTTGGGATAATTGAAAAAAAATAGGGATATTTGGAGCCGTTGGAAAATAAGGAAGGCAAGGAACTGGTGAAGGTAGGGATTCGGTCGAATTGGAAATGGGGAACTAGGGCAAGGGCTGTCTCCGTGGAATAGATGTAGAGGGCTAGGACACGATCTGCCTCGTTCAATTTTCGGTAAGCCGCCAGGAACTCAGCCGGTTGGGAGGGGTCATCGAGGAGAATGATTTCCAATTTTCTTCCGGAGATTCCCTCCCGCTGGTTGAGCCATTTGGCTGCGTCCAACATCCCTCGAGCACATTCCCTTCCTGAATCTCCCCATCGGCCCGAATGAGGGATCAAAGCTCCAACCTTGAGAGCGGGCAGGCTGAAACTCGGAACCGGGAGGGCGATGCAGAAAAACAGGGAGAGAATGAAAAGGCGTAACCAAATTCCAAATCCCAAATCCCAAATTTCAAATAAATTCCAAATGCCAAAGAACAAATGACCTAAAGGAGTTTGAAATTTTGAATTTCTTAGATTGGAATTCATTTGAGATTTGGTGCTTGTCATTGGGTGCTTATCATAAGATAATTTTTACGTACCCGCTGTATACAGTACCGCCAAAATTCTTGTCACCCTATCTTGGTGGCATTGGACTCGGTGAGGAATATTCGAATCATAATATATGGAATCCCCTGGGTAAAGGACATCTGTATGGTTTCCCAGAATCACTTCCATCTCGCCTTCGAGAACGAAGATGAATTCCTCTCCGTCATGAACAGAGGTTTTTGAGGTCTTAACGGTAGCGGGTTCAAGAGTGACGATGAAAGGCTCCATATGGCGGTTCTTCTTCTCAAACCCCAAAGACTCGTACGAATAACCGTACTTCACTCCTTCCTTGGAGGCGAATCGAGAGATTGTCTTTCGTTCGTCCTTCCTCACAATGGCAAAAGGCTCTCCCTCTGTTTCACCCAAGAAGTCGCCCACCCTGACACCCAATGCTTTGGCCAGTTTGATAATCGTTCCCAGGGATGGGGAGACAAGGTGATTTTCCATCTGGGAGAGCAAGGCTGTTGAAAATCCAGTTAAATCAGCCAATTCTTTCAGCGAGAGGCCTTTCTGTTCCCTCAATGTTTTGACCTTTTCTCCAACACGGATCTCTTCAGGAACTCTTTCTTCTTCCATGATTCTTCCTTTCGATCTCTACTACTTTCTCTCTATGAAATGGTCTCCGGTTTCTTTGCGGTTCCCTCGATCCTCCTCTTTTCATCTATTGGGCTCGCGGACACTCTAACGGGCAAGTGCGGACCCGTTACTTCTAACAAATTCAGCTCCAATTTTAATCGCCTCGATATTGGACGGAATGAGATGACGGTATTTTTCATCCAGCACCTTTTCTAAGGATTCGAACAGAGAAGTCATCTGAACCAATTCCGTTTTCTGATTAAAGGCACCTAAGGCAATCATATTCGCGAGCCGAGGTTGTCCATGGTCAATCGCAATCTGGTTGACAGGGATGAGAAAATTTTCGATGTCTTTCCGATAAGCCTCTTTGGGCTCGATGAGAGAGGAATTGATGAACAAAAGCCCATTGGGCAGAACAAGCGGTCCATATTTTGCCAAAGAAGGCAAATTCATCACAAGGGCGGCATGGGGTCTCCCCACGACAGGAGATCCGATCTCCCGAGAGGAGATCACGACAGTACAATTGGCTGTTCCGCCTCGCATCTCGACTCCGTAGACAGGGAGGTAGGTGACGCACTTGCCTTCTTTCATGGCGGCGTAAGCAAGAAGATTTCCGATGACCATTACCCCTTGCCCTCCAAATCCTGCCACAATGAAGTCGTAATAGAAACGCTTGCTCGATTGCTGTTCTTTATGCATCATAAATAGTCCGCCATCTTCCGTTCCTTTAAAATACCCAAGGGAAAATAAGGGATCATCTCCTCTTCGACGCGCTTATTCGCTTCTAAGGCCGTCATCCCCCAATTGGTGGGGCAGGCCAATAAGAGCTCGACAAACGAGAAACCCATTTCTTCGATCTGCATCTGAAAGGCTTTTCGGATGGCTCTCTTGGCTTTCATCAAGTTGGCGGGATTATTTACAGCTACCCTCGCGACAAAGGCGCTTCCTTCCAAAGTGGCTAACATCTCCGCCATTCGGATGGGGTAACCATCATAGCTGAAGTCTCTTCCATAAGGGCTCGTGCTTGTCTTTTGTCCAAGAAGCGTGGTGGGCGCCATTTGGCCTCCGGTCATTCCGTAGATCCCGTTATTGGCGAAGAGGATGGTGATGTTTTCACCACGATTGGCCGTATGGATGCCCTCTGCGATTCCGATGGCGGCGAGGTCTCCATCCCCCTGGTAAGTAAATACGATTCGGTCTTTCCTGGCACGTTTCACCCCGGACGCCACAGCCGAAGCCCTTCCATGTGGCGCCTCCAAGACATCGATATCGAAATAGTCGTACATAAAAACGGAGCAGCCCACGGAGGCGACCCCGATGGTCTTCTCCCTAATCTGAAAATAGTCAATGGCCTCGGCCACCAAACGATGGGCGATACCGTGATGACATCCGGGGCAGAAATGGAAGGGAATATCGATGAGACATTCCGGACGTTTGAAGACAAGCTCCATATTCTTAACTCCTAAGTTAAAATGTCAAGATCCAAATGCCAAATGAATGACAAATGTCTAATAAAAAATGTCCCCTATCGGAACTTTGAAATTTGAGCTTGATTTGAAATTTTAACTTTGACATTTGACATTCATTCTATCCGTAGTATTTCTTCATCTCTTCCAGTACCTCTTCCGGGGAGGGAAGTGAGCCCGGAGGCCTTCCGTAAAAATAGACGTGGGCTCCCCCTTCTACCGAAAGCTTTACATCCTCCACCATTTGTCCTGTGTTCAATTCAACGGTCAAGAATCGTGTGGCTCTTTGGGAGAGGTCATAAAGAGCCTTTTCCGGAAAGGGGAAGAGCGTGATCGGCCGGAGGAGTCCCACCTTCATGCCTTCCTCCCTCGCCAACTCGACGGAAGTTTTTGATACCCTGGCCATACTTCCAAATGCGACCACGATAAATTTGGCATCGTCAGTGAAAAAACCTTCAAGGCGGACCTCCTCTTTTTTCATCCGCTCATATTTCTGATGAAGTTTCCAATTATGCTCCGAGAGCTCACCTTCCTGGAGATAAAGGGATTTAAGTCGGTTGGGCTTTCTTCCTGTTGCTCCGGTGAGAGCCCACTCTTTCGGCGGAAGGTCAGCCCTAGTGTATGTTCCTCGAAGAAGGGGTTCCTTCATCTGCCCAATCAGGGCATCCCCAAGAATCATGGCGGGGTTTCGGTATTTGTCGGAGAGGTCGAAGGCCAGACAGGTCAAGTCATACATTTCTTGAATCGAGGAAGGAGCAAGGACGATCGTTCGGTAATCCCCGTGTCCGCCACCCCGTGTGGCCTGAAAATAATCTCCCTGAGAGGGAGAGATCCCACCCAATCCTGGTCCGCTTCTGGAGATATTGACGATGAGTCCCGGAAGCTCGCTGCCAGCCATGTAGGAGATTCCCTCTTGCATGAGGGAGATTCCGGGGCTCGAGGAAGACGTCATAGCCCTTGCTCCAGTGGCAGAAGCCCCTAGAAGCAAATTGATCGAAGCGATCTCACTCTCTGCTTGGATGAACTCTCCGCCCAAAGGAGGGAGATGTTTGGAAAGATACTCCGGGATGTCATTCTGGGGAGTGATGGGATATCCGAAATAAAGGAGACATCCCGAATCAACGGCAGCCATGGCTATGGCTTCGTTCCCTTTGGCTAGTATTTTTTCAGAATGTTCTTCCATCAGGCTTCAACCCGTTCTTTCTACCCAACCCTTTCCCTTTGCGGTTTTAGTCTCTCTGATGATCTTATCGCCCTGTCCCGCAATCCCCCCAGCTATCTTCAATCCCTCCACACTCGGATCGCAACATCCGGACAAGTCTCCCCACAGAGGGCGCATCCCGTGCATTGTCCGTCTGCCTCCCAAGCCACGTAAAAATATCCCTGACGATTAATCTCTTCTCCGGTCCGGATCAGCGCTTTCGGGCAGGCAATCGTACAGAGTCCGCACCCTTTGCATCTCTCGCGATCAATCTCTATTTTTGCCATGATTCCTTCCAAATTGAAGGGTCCGAGGATTCGAGGGTTCGTGGGTTTTTAGATTTTCACTAGAACCCTTGACCGCTCAACCCCTTAAACCCTATTTATCCTAAATTGCTTTCACTTCTTTGAAATGTTCAATCTCTTTTCCTGAATAGCCAATCGCTTTCAGAACCTCGGTCGTATGTTCTCCCAATGCTGGGGAGGGAGCGGGGATTTCAAAAGGGAATTGGGACGATTTGATCGGATTTCCCAACTGGCGAACCTTCCCTTCGACAGGGTGCTCCACCTCCATCACCATCCGTCGATGAAGAACCTGGGGATGTTGAAAGACCTCGCCAAAAGTTAAGATGGGTTCGCAGCATGCATCCACATTCTTGAAAAAGTCGACCCACGCTTCTCGTGTCTTTGCCTTAAACAGGTTTTGGATCTCCTCGATCACGCGAAGCCGTTCCTCTCCTTCAATGAACTGCTTATCAATCAGGTCTCTACGCTCGACCGCTTCGCAGAAGTTCTTCCAGAATTTAAGCTCCAGGGCTCCTAGGGACATGTGCTTCCCATCCTTTGTTGAATAGGCATGGTAACAGGCATATCTTCCAGTCAATGGCAAATTCCCCCTCTCCGGAGGCTCTCCATCCATGAGATATTTTGCTGCGTGGATGCTGAGCCAGGAGACAACGCCATCCATCATGGAGACATCCAGGAATTGCCCCTCCCCCGTCTTTTCCCTGTGGATGGCTGCAGCGAGAATGGCGATGGCAGCCATCATTCCCCCTCCGCCGATATCAGCGATTTGAACTCCCGGAAGGACAGGGTCCCCATTTTTCGCTCCCGTTATTTCAAGCACACCGCCCAGGCCGATGTAGTTGATATCATGACCGGACCTAGCCCGATACGGCCCGTCCTGGCCGTATCCCGAGAGAGAACATAAGATCACACGAGGGTTTCTTACTTTGAGTTCCTGATAACCGATACCAAGGCGATCCATCACGCCCGGCCTAAAGCTCTCCAAGACGATGTCATAGGATTGAATGAGCTTGTAGAAAATTTCTTTTCCTTCTTTTATCTTGAGGTTCAATCTGATGCTTTTCTTGTTCCGGTTCAATGCAAGAAAAATAGCACTGTCCTTCTTTCGAATGGGGCCTGCCATTCGTGTAGGGTCACCCTGGTCAGGGTCTTCGACCTTTAATACCTCCATCCCCAAATCGGACAAGAGAAGAGAGCAGTAGGGCCCTGGCAAAAGCCTTGAGAGATCAAGCATTCTCAACTCTTTCAGTAGCCCCACCAATGTCACCTGTGAGATAATTTATAAAGAAATTAGTAACATATTAAGCTGAAAATTTAAAGTGATTGACCCGGGCGAGCGGAGTGATCAACTTAGTGAGCGCTAAGTTCTTGTAAATTCTTTTTGGCCAAATACGGCCAAATACTTCTTGACGTACAAACTTAAGAATGATATTCAATGGAAGTCAGTCACCAGGATATCCATTTGAGGAAGGAGGAAATCATGGAAAAGTCGTTGAAAAAGACTTTAAGAAAACCTTTGAAGAAGGCTTCGAAAAAAGTGTCAAGAAAACCGTTGAAGAAACCCTCGACGGAGTTATTGAGGAAGGTTTCAAGAAAGCTTTTGAAAAAGAGTCTTAGGAAACCTGCCGCAGAACTTTCAAAAAAACCTTCAAGAAAAGCTTTGAAGAAACCCGTCATAAAGCATTCTGAGCCGTCAAGAAAATCGGTGAAGAAACCTGCCATAAAACGTTCTATGAAGCCATCAAAAAAACCTCTTTGGATCCCCTCCGAAGATCGGGTCAAGAATGCCAATATGACGCAATTTATCGAATTTGTTAATCGTGCCTACGGGAAAAAATTGAGAACGTATCGGGAATTGCATCAATGGTCCGTTGATTCGATTCCTGATTTCTGGGCAGCCCTGTGGGATTTTGTTGGGGTTAGGGCGTCAAAGAAGTACGATCAGGTGGTAGATGATTTGAAAAAATTCCCCGGGGCAAGATGGTTTGTCGGGGCGAAACTCAATTTTGCAGAAAATCTCCTACGGTATCGAGATGATCGGTTAGCTTTTATATTCAGGGGAGAAAACGTCAAGTCTGCCAAGATGACCTATGCAGAGCTTTACGTCATGGTCGCACGATTGGCAAAATCCTTGCGTGAAATTGGGGTTATGCCTGGAGACCGCGTGGCAGGCTATATGCCAAACCTGATCGAAACCGCCGTTGCGATGCTTGCCGCCACCAGTGTTGGTGCCGTATGGTCTTCTTGTGCCACGGACATTGGTGCCGGGGCTGCGCTGGATCGACTCGGTCAGATAGAACCCAAAGTTCTGTTCACCGTAGACGGCTATTTTTACAAAGGGAAGATTTTCAGCACCCTGGGGAATGCGGCCGAGGTCGCCAAGGCCATCCCATCCTTGAAGAAAGTCGTCGTTGTTTCTTATACGGGATATAAGCCCGATCTCAAGGATATCCCTAACGCGGTCCACTACGAGGACTTTTTGGCGGTGGAAAGGGAGCCTGCCCTCGAGTTTGAACAGCTCCCCGCCGACCATCCGGTATTCATCATGTTCTCGTCTGGGACGACGGGAAAGCCTAAGTGCATGGTGCAGGGCGTGGGTGGCATTCTGCTTAACCACCTGAAAGAGCTGATGGTGCATACAGACCTTAAGCGGGAGGACAAAATTTTTTACATTACCACGTGCAGCTGGATGATGTGGAATTGGCTTCTCAGTTCCCTGGGCGTGGGGGCGACGATTGTCTTGTACGATGGCAATCCGAACCATCCGGATGCCGGGGCAATGTGGAAATTGGCCCAAGATGAAAGGGTAACCATTTTTGGCCTCAGTGCGAGCTATGTGAACTTTCTCCGGAGCGAAGGGATCCAGCCCGGGAAGGATTACGATCTATCCTCCCTTAGAGAGATTTCTCAGACCGGCTCTCCTCTCTCGGCGGAAGGTTTCGAATATGTCTACCGGGCGATCAAGCAGGATCTACATTTCAATTCTATCGCTGGGGGGACCGACATTAACGGCTGTTTTGCCGTAGGGAGCCCCATCCAGCCCGTCTACGCCGGAGAACTGCAAAGTCCCGGCCTGGGCATGAAGGTAAAGGCCTACGATGAAAGAGGGAAACCCGTATGGGATCAGCAGGGGGAGTTGGTGTGCGAAGCTCCTGCTCCTCCCATGCCCCTCTATTTTTGGAACGATCCAAATGGGGAAAAATATAGGAGCGCTTACTTTGAACACTATCCGAACGTATGGCGTCACGGCGACTATATTGTAATGCACAAGGACACGGGAGGCATTACTTTCTACGGACGTTCTGACGCCGTTTTAAAACCTTCCGGAGTCCGGATCGGCACGGCTGAGATTTATAACGTGGTAGAGAGGATAGAAGGGGTCTCTGACAGCCTGGCGATCGGACAAAACTGGGAGGGAGATCAACGTGTCATTCTCTTCGTGAAGCTCAACCCGGGGGTCATTCTGGAGGAAGAGTTGAAGAGCAAGATCAAGAAGACGCTGCGGGAAAAGGCTTCTCCCAGGCATGTTCCGGCGATCATCCTCGAGATGCCTGAGGCACCTTACACCTTAAATATGAAAAAGGTGGAAAGCGCCGTTACCAATATCATCCATGGGAGGCCGGTTTCGAACAGGGATGCGTTAATGAACCCACAGGTTCTCGACTATTTTGAGAAAATCATTCCGGAGCTTCAGAAATGAGAGGAAAGGGTCCAAGGGGTCAAAGTGGTCAAGGCTCCAAATCTGGAGGGTGGAAGGTGGCGTGTGCAATGTAGATCTAACCACTTTCTACTATCCGTTCTCTGGTCTTTGAACGCTGGGACCCTTGAATCCTCGAACACCATCCATGAAATTGGCCCGTCAGGAGTTTGAAGCGTTAGTGGTTTTGGCGCTGAAGAGGCTTCCTAAATTCTTTAAAAGGAAAATGAAGAATGTGGCTCTGGTGGTGGAGGACCAGGCCTCGCGTGACCTTCTTTCGGGGATGGGGCTTCGATCCCCTTTCCAATTATTAGGACTTTACCAGGGCGTCCCTTTAGACCGAAGGGGATTTTACTACGGAAATGTTCTTCCGGATAAAATCACGCTCTTTCAGGTTCCCATCGAGTCGATCTGCCAAACGAAGGAGGAGATTGAAGAAAAGGTCAAAGAGGTGGTGATCCATGAGGTGGGGCATTACTTCGGGCTGGATGACGATAGGTTAAGAAAACTCGAGAGAGGCGAATAACTAATCCCCCCATTCCCCCTTTAGCAAAGGGGGGTAAAGGGGGATTTCGGTATATTAGATGTCCTTTATCAAATTCTTGGGCACGGCAGGTGCCCGATTTGTAGTGATGAAGCAACTCCGGGCCTCGGGTGGCGTTTGGCTCTCGGTCGGGAAGACGAATCTCTATCTCGACCCAGGGCCGGGCGCTCTGGTCCGGTGTCTGAATAGTAAGCCGAGATTAGAGCCATCCACGTTAGATGGCATTCTCCTGACGCACAAACACTTAGACCATTCCGGAGATGTCAACGTCATGATTGAGGCCATGACGGAGGGTGGGTTCAAGAAAAGGGGCATTCTGTTCGCTCCGAGGGATGCCTTGGAAGACGATCCGGTTGTTTTAAGGTATGCGATGGGTTATGTTGAAAAAGTTGAGGTGCTGGAGGAGGATTCCGAATACCGGATCGGAGAGATTCGGTTCTCTACCGCGCGGAAGCACCGTCATCGGGTAGAAACCTACGGTCTTAATTTCAAGGTATCTCCTCATACGATTTCCTTTATCACCGACACGAGATTTTTTCCGGAACTCCCGAGCCTTTATCGAGGAGAGATTCTGGTCATTCATGTGGTTCGTCTTAAACCCGTCGGCGATGATCCGATCGACCACCTTTCGGTAGAGGATGTAAAGAACATCGTCGAAAAGGCCAAGCCGAGACTGACGATCCTGACCCATTTTGGAATGACGATGATCAAGGCAAAACCCTGGATGATCGCAGCGGAATTGGAGAGAGAATTGGGGTTGAAAGTCATCGCTGCGAGCGATGGCATGAAAATAGATCTGGAGAGAGATTTTAAGAACTATGAGGTGTTCTCTTGATCAGAGATTTCGAGACGTTTGAAGAAATTTCTTGGAGGAGGTTTGATGATGGAAAAGTGGATGGGGGGAGATATGCATCCGAGCTACCGGATTCTCATGGGTCCCGGGCCGAGCAATGTCCACTACCGGGTATACCAGGCCATGTCCAACCCGGTCATTGGTTATCTCGACCCTCAAATTCTGGCCTGTATGGACGAGATCAGTGAGATGCTCAGAGGCGTTTTCCAGACAAAGAACCGGGTCACCCTGGCAATCTCTGCGACCGGAAGCTCCGGGATGGAGGCTTCGTGCGTCAATTTCGTTGAGCCTGGAGATGTGGCTGTTATCGGAGTCAACGGCTTTTTTGCAGACAGGATGACCCAGGTGGCTTCCCGGTGCGGGGCGAAAGTCATTCGGGTCGAGGAGGAATGGGGGAAGATCGTTGACCCTGACAAGATCATCCATGCCCTTAAGGAACATCCGGAGGCGAAAATATGCGGTGTCGTTCATGCTGAGACGTCCACAGGGGTGAGGCAACCTCTCAAGGAAATCGGAGCGTATTGCAAAAAGGTGAATACACTCTTGGTGGTGGATGCGGTCACTTCCTTAGGGGCGTGCGAGGTGAAAGTGGACGAGTGGGGAATTGACGTCTGCTATAGCTGTTCCCAGAAAGGGCTCAGCGTTCCCCCGGGACTCTCCCCGATTACAGTGAGCCCCAAGGCCATGGAGATGCTTCGCTCTCGCAAGTCAAAGGTTCAGAGTTTTTATCTCGATTTGATATTACTCGAAAAATATTGGGGAGAAGAAAGGGTCTATCACCACACGGCACCTGTTTCCATGTTCTATGCCTTGAGAGAGGGACTGAAGATCATTTTTGAGGAGGGGCTCGACAGGAGATTTCGGCGTCATGAGGTGCTGGGCGATCGCTTAAAGATGGAGTTGGAGGGCTTCGGATTCAAACTTTTTGCGCAGGAGGGATATCGCTTGCCCATGTTGACCTCGGTGGCTCTTCCGGATTGGGTTGATGATGCCAAGACACGGTCGAGGCTGCTGAACGAGTATAACATCGAAATCGGAGCAGGTTTAGGCTGGCTGAAAGGGAAAATATGGAGGGTCGGCCTCATGGGAGAGACCTGCAAAACCCGATATATCCATTGCTTGATGGGAGCGCTGAGGGAGATACTGGCGTAGCTGAGGATTACTGATTCAGATCCCTACCTGCGGCAGATTTCTCGGGTCAGTCTCTTCTTTTTATCAGTTCGAAGATGGCGCCGCCCGGGCCCCCTGCATCCAGATAGGCGAATCTGCCCGGATCATGGATGAGCAGTGTGGCTCCTTCTCTGACCAGTTTTGCCGCTTCCGCGTCGACGTCATCCACGTAAAAACCCAGATGATGAATACCTTCTCCCCACTTGTCGATAAACTTCGACTGGAAAATTCTTCCTTCAAGACACTGAACGAGTTCGATCTCTACGGGTCCTAAGCAGGCAAAGGCCATTCGTATTCTCCAGGGGCGCCCTTTCGGATCCTTGCCGCCGTTCTCCTTGAAGGTCCAGGGTCCAATGCCATATAGCCGCGACCACGCCTCGACTACCTTATCCATGTCGCTGACGGCATAGCTGATGTGATCCACTGATTTAATCTGCATGGACTATCCTCCTGTCCCGGTAGGGAATTATCTCTTTTTCGGATGGGCGGGTTCGCCGTGGACGCGGCCCCCGTCAATCACAATCGTTTCCCCTGTGATGTAGCTTCCTGCCTTGGAAGCCAGAAACACAACTGCACCTGCGATTTCTTCCGGCTCGCCGAGCCGCATCTGGGGAATCTGGGCAACCGCTTTTGCACCGACCGTCGGATCTTTCCAAAGAGCCTCGCTGAGACGAGTCTTGATGATCCCTGGTGCAATAGCGTTCACTCTGATGTTGTACTGTCCCCACTCCTTGGCCATGACCTGGGTGAGCATGATGACAGCGGCCTTGGTCACACAGTACACACCCAGTTCGCCCGCCCTCAACCCGCCGATGGACGAGGTATTGACGATGCATCCCCCACCCTTCTCCTTCATGACTCTCGCCGCCAGCTGGCTTAGAAAGAAAAGACCCTTCAAATTGACATTCATGGTGATATCGTAAGTCTTCTCATCCTGGTCCATCAGCGGGCCGTAGTAGGGGTTGGTCCCCGCGTTGTTCATGAGGATATCGATTCTTCCGAATGCTTTCATGACCTGTTCGATCAACGCCCTGGAGTCTTCCATCTTGGCGTTGTGGGCCGCTATCGCCATTGCCTTGACGCCCTTGGCTTCTATTTCCTCGGCCACCGGTTCGAGATCAACGATTTTTCGACTGCTCACCACCACGCTGGCGCCGGCGTCAGCGAGGGCAAGAGCGCTGGCACGTCCAATGCCGCGGCTCCCCCCGGTGATCAGGGCTACCTTTCCTTCAAGAGAAAACAGTGAGAGATTCATGGCTTTTTCCTTTCTTGAAAGTTCTTCTAATTGATACCACAATGCTCCCTAATTGGTTGTTTGAATGCTTCTCACTCGAACCCTTGAACCCTGAAGATTATTTTTTCTTAGCTGTTTTCGGAATGCTTTGATACGATTCGTCTACGCCGGGCATTTTTACCTGCTCTTTTGTTTGTAGAAGCTTTCCATAGATGGGATCGTCTTGCCAGCCATCTACATGGGCGGCCCGTTTTGCCGCCGATTTCATTTTTTTCCAGTCGGCACTGCCGTATAAGAACATCTCCTGAGCAGCCATAGACCCTTCTCCATGTATGGTGTCGATCTGGTAAAAATTGCAGGTCATGTCCTTGGCAAGCCGCATCACCCGAAGCCGATCCTCTGTCGGAACCCCATCCTTAGCGCTCAGGTATTTTTCAATGTAGAGCCGGATCTCGGCATTGTTCCAATCTCGGAACGTCGGGACCGTTGCTGACAACCCTCCGGCAATATCCTGCAGATTCTGGCACATCTGGTGAAAGTTACTGGCAAAGGTGTACTTGGAGGCATTAATGGCCATCCGATTAGGCATCACGACGTCGCTCCGGAATTCCTTTGTAGGATCCAGGCAGGCCACCTTTCCCAACTGAGCCACCGTTTCAGTGATCATGGCCATCCAGGCCAGCTTTTTCCTGACATGACTGACATTCTCAACCCCATTATACTCGGCGATCAAGGCTGCCGCCCCGGTGATGATTTCGAGCTTTCCGATCATTTTGCAGGTGCCGAAAAGACGGTGATAACTGGCAAAAGCATAAGCCAGATTTTGGCTGAACTGCCACTCCCCGCACATGAATACACGCTCCCATGGCACAAACACATCGTCAAAAACGATCAGGCACTCAGTAGGCTGGGTGACACTCGTCTTGGGATAATCAAATTCGCCTTCTTCCCCGTAGGTGCGTGACACCGGCTCCACGGCGATCAGTTTAATCCCGGGCGCATTGAGCGGGATGGCAAAGCCCAGGGCATAATCCTTATCCTGCTCACCGTGGGTCCGGCAGGGCAGACAGAGCGCTTCATTGGCGCAGGGGGTGGCGCTGATGTGCACCTTGGCTCCTCTCACTACGATCCCGTCTTTCCGTTTATCCGCGATCCTCAGATAATAATCCTTGTGCTGTTTCTGTTTCGAAGGGTGTAGGCTCCTGTCTCCTTTTACATCCGTAATGGCCCCGGTAATGGCCAGGTCCTGTCTTTGGAGCAACTTCCGGTAATTCTCCACCCGCTCCGTATAATGGGTTCCGATTTCCTTATCCATGACCTTAGCTGCAACCGTAAAGGCGGCGAGAGCATCAGCGCCCATACAATGAACCATCACCCCTCCGCCGGATCTGACGCCGTTAATATAGCATTCCCTTCTTCTCAAAAGATCTTCCGGCGTTTTCGGAGAGGTGAGCAGGAAATTAATGTCCTCTCCATCCTCGTTCTTCGTTACGAACAAGTCCCGGAAATCGGGATGGTTAGGCAGGACATAATCCATGCAGGCGGTCTTGATGATACTGCTGAGGGTAGGGTGGGTCCGGACATCGGTTACCTTTTCCCCCAGACACCAGATTTGCCTACCGTCATCTAAACTTTCAAGATACTGTTTAACTGTTTTGATCATGGCTCGTCCTCCTTTCCTCTGAAAAAAGAATAGTGGATGGGCTGGCTCTTGTCAATCAAATCTTGGTGCGTTATCAAAGCAAACGAAAATTGAGTTCATATTAAGCTAATAGGGGACCGATGCAAAACGAGGATTCATTGACTTTGCCCGGGCAGGATAAAGACAGGGGGATTGAGATTCGTCTGTCCAGGCGGGGAAATAGATTAAGGCGGATTATTTGTATTTGTCCTGAACGGTTCTTGATCCGACAGGTGCCGTCAGATTATCCGTTGGCTAATAAGTACCCCACAAATCCTCACCTCAAGATAGTTCTGAAATGTAATGATTATTGGTTGGAATATGCACAAGGAGGCAGAGTCATTTCGGACTCCCCCTTTGATCTTTGAAAAGAGAATTACTATACAGTTTCCTTCTGAATACCTGCGTTACTCGTTTTCTTAATCCACTGGTGAATCTTTTCATGGTAGATATAAAAAACTAACATTACCAATGTAGATATACCCAACAGAATCAAAAAGAGCATGTATTGATGTTGGGAGACCTTCGCCCCTTGAAGTGTTGCCATCAATGTCCCTGGTATCCTCCCGATGGTAGAGATAATGAGAAAAATTCCCAAATGCATCGGTGTCAAACCTAAGAAGTAGCACAATGCCACCTTCGGAAAAACAGGAATTAAAAAAAGGAGAAAACTAAGAATTACCCCCTCACGTCCAATTAGATAATCGAATTTTTTTCTCAGCTCCGGTGAAACAAACCTTTCAACGGCCCGCTTTCCGCAGATCCTCGCTATGCTGAAGGAAAGCCAGGACCCAAATATGAGCCCGATCATGGAATAGAGCATCCCTCCCCACACCCCAAACAGGTAACCTCCTAAGAACTCAATGGCCTCCCCTGGGATAGGAGGGATAACCGCATGTAGGATGTGAAACGAGATAAAAACCAGAGGAGAATAGGGCCCAAAGGATTTGATAACTTTTTTTAATTGGTGATGATCCTGGAAGAGATTCCAAAGTTTAACGGCTTGAATCCACAGTTGTGAGTTGTATGGATAAATGAAAAGTATAATAAGTCCTACTAAGAGGCAAGTAATCCAGACCCACTTCGATCTTAATTGGAGTGATAAATTCATGGGTGGAGATTCGTCTTTAAGAGGGGAGGCCTTATCTTGGTATCCAGCCTTTTGATCCTTCCGATTTTTCGTTTTTTTCTTTTTCTGGCCTGATGAGACCCTAAAGCCTCATTGTCAGCTTTGCCAAAATTTTGTGCAATTTGTGTAATCCAATTGCTACTCGCACCCGAAAAGGTTTTTTGGGGAAGGACATTTTTTCACCTCTATGCCATTAGATTAAATATAAAAGCGAAGCCATCCACTCTTCTTGCATTTGATCCTTTTCCCGTTATCTTCTCATGTTTTCTTACTTTACAGCTTCTTCCAAAGATTTGAGTCTCTTCATTAGTTCTGTCATTCGGGGTTGCTTTACAAGGTTCGCTATTTGTTTATTTAACTCCACATTCTCAAAATCCTCTGCTTCCCCTTTTGATTTCGCTCCCTTCTCAGACTTCTCCTTAGCAGGGACCTTTTCTGTTTTGACGCACTGAGTGCAATGTCCTATTATGAGTTCTTCAACAAGGTGCAAATCCTTCTCACACAATGCACATTTCCTCCACATTATGTTCTCCTTTCATTAAATGTAAATTGTTGATTATGGAAAGATAAATGTCGATCGGTTTTCAACATCCTTCGAATTTCTACCCCTTAAATGTGCATTTTCCTTGCCACTTCAATAAATCTTTCATAAATCCCTAACTCAATAAAATTAGGAATGTTTTTTTGACACTAAAGAATTCCCACAACCCGTTACATTAAAAAATGGACGTAAATTGTAATTTGTCCGCAAACATTTCAGTTGGTTTATGATATTATAGGGTTAGACGAATATTAGGAAGCACCCTTTTTGTGGATGCTTTTGGGTAACGGAGAGGGGTCTTTGCGTCGGTGATGAAATTCTACTGGAAGCTCCTATCGAAGCGACGAATGAAGGCTCTTATTCTGAAGGAAACAATGGAGGAAGCCGGAAGGGCCCTACTGAAGATTGTCCCGGTAGGGGCTGAGGTGGTGGTTATGGACAGTTGGGGAGAGAAATGATACCTGCTTCTGATACGTCGATCCTGGCCTTGATATAATGCCAGTTTATTCCTTTGATCGAGTGGCGATAGCACCTACAAGTCTTCAATGCAAGCTAATCTCCGAAGCTAACGATTACGGAAAGAAAGCGGCAATAAAAAAGGGAGGGCCATTTCTGACTTTGCCTCTGATAGTTCAGATAGTCCAGCAGCGAATTACTCTGAATATATATTAACGAAGGACGAATTTCAGCCTGCCGGATTCGATCCAATCAAATACAATTTTGGCGGCCAGTTCTTCTTCTCCAACTCTGGCTTCCTCGTTCAAGACGGTAAATAGATCAAATAAAGTGGTTCTAATTTTTATAGTTTTTTGGGAGTCAGACTTGAAAGAGGAAATGGCAGGGGTTAATTTCTTCATAAGTAACTCTCCCTTCGACAATTGAATATTGCCTTATCCTTTAACTACAATTGCCTACTCATCAAAAATCTGCCTCATCTGCTAACTTTTTTGACCAAGTTCCCCTTAGGATGGGCTCAATTTCCATTCTCTCCTTTTAAAAATTTCTCCAATTCTGATTTGAGAACCTTCCAACCCTTTCCTGCCTTGGTTCCCCTGATTCTGCCCGTATAGAGATACTTCGCGTAAGTGGGTCTTGAAATCCGAAGGTAACCGCAGGCCTCTCGGGTTGTTAGGACAGCATCTTCTCTTTCATTTAGCACTGCTTTCCCGCATCATGCTCAGAGTTTACACTCAAGTAGCATTTTCCATACCAACTGCCCTAATATCGTTTAACCGGCCAATATTTAAGGGGAATAAATTTTTAATCCCTGGTATATTAGAAATTAAAGGTGACATTTTTTGTCGGCCCATTACAATCCTTGACAAGACTACTCATCCACAGCTTTATTTTATAGATTTCAGACTCATCAAAACAGTTTGCATAAAAGGTTGGATCTGAGCGGGCGAGAGTGAGAAATAACCTTCGGTAACGAGTCCCTACAAATGGTTGTCCGAGCGTGGTCCTTAAAGGCAGGGATTACGGTTTGAAAGTTAGCATTAACGCTCGCGTGTGAGAGGCGCCGCCCAGGAGCCTGACGCATAGTGCCATATTTAAAAGGCATGAATTAAAAGGTGTCAGGCCACAAAATGTAAATTAATCTCATCAACTAACCTCGTCAGCTTCTTGTTGCCCCGCCATGGCTGTCTTAAGCATGTGCCTGGCATTCGCACTCTGCCCAGCAGGTTACTACGCTTTCAGGATGATATTCGCATCTACGGCGATTGGAGCGCCTTGGCTTACCCCTAAAGGATTGATATCGATCTGTTCGATCTGCGGGTAGGCAATGCCCACATCGCCCAATTTGACCAGAATATCCGCCATGGTATCTTCATCGAGAGGTGACATTCCCCGGAAGCCTTGCAGGAGGCGCCTGCTGCGAATTCGGCCGATGAGCTTCAACGCATTCTCGCTATCGAGAGGTGCCATTGCAAACACCACATCCGACTCAAGTTCTGAAAAGATTCCTCCCATGCCAAACATCACGCATGGCCCGAATTGATCGTCCCGGACGAAGCCGACGATCAGTTCATAATCTGATTTGACCTGTCTCTGAACGAGGATTCGGCCACGACGACCGAGTTTGTCATCGACATCATGATACGCCGCCTCCAAAAGAGTCTTGTCCATGATTCCCAGGCGTACCAGCCCTTGTTCGGTCTTATGCACCTCGCCGGGCATCAATCCCTTTAAAACAACGGGCAAACCCATTTGCTGAGCAGCCTCCCACGCCTCGTCAAGGCTGCGGACCAGCCTTTCTTCCACCACCGGAATCTTCCAGCCGGAAAGGAGTTTCTTACTGTCAGATTCATCCCATATTTTCTCACTGGAGGGAAGGGGGGGGCTTTTAGGAAAATCCGATAAGGATGGTGCAGCGTTCGCATGGACAACCCTCAGACTGAGTTTGCGGGCTCCGAATCGAGATGCCGCCCACAAACACTCGGCGATCCTGGGAACATCATCGTGAACCGGTATGCCAAGGGCTCGGGCCTTCTGACGAAATCGCTCGCATCCTTTCCGACGCCCCATCAACCAGAAAAAGACCGCCTTTCCAGACCGGTCGGCTTTTTTCTTGAAGGCCTCGAGATCCGGAATGTTTTCATCCAGTCCCGCTACAAAATGGATGAGGAGCACATCGGTATTGGGGTCCTCCAGAACTGCAAAGATGGTATGATCAAAGACGACCTCCCGGCCGTGTAATCCCACAGAAGGGAAGAGGTCTATGGGATTGGTGACAGGCATCCAGGCAGGAAAGACCTTGCCCACCGATTTTTGAGTCTCTTCTGAAAGCTGTGCTACAGGAATTCCACGGGCTTCGAGCGCATCGCAGGCGAGAACGCCTGCGCCGCCGCTCAGGCTGAGGACAGCTGTGCGACAGGTCGGATTAACATGGGGGATCAAGGCCAAAGCGTTTGCCAGATCCATCATCTGATAGACGCTATCGGCCAAGATGACGCCTGACATTTTCAAAACGCTATTCAGTAGACGAGAGTTCCCTGAAAGGCTGTACGTATGGCTCTTAGCCGCAAGAGCCCCGGCTTTGCTTTTGCCCCCTTTCAACAGGACGATGGGTTTGGCCGAGCCTTCAGCTATTTGGGCAAAGAGCCTGCCGCGGGGAATGGACTCCAAATACAAGGCGATCACCTCTGTGTCGGGATCCTTCAGCAGGTACTCGATGAGATCACACTCGTCCACATCTGCTCTATTTCCGATAGAGCAGGCCTTTGCAATACCAATGCCCCTTCGGCCCACCTCTGCAAGAAAAATGGCTGACATCATTCCGCTCTGGACGATCAGAGAGATCCGGCCCGGAAGCAGGCCTTCCTCACGCACGCCAGGATGCATAAAAGTAAAGAAGTGCCTTCGATGAACATCAACGAGCCCCATGCAGTTCGGCCCCCAAAGTCGCATGCCGCTGTGTTTTGCGATACCGACGCACTGATCTTGCAGTGCCAGACCCTCCCCGCCGGCCTCTGCGAATCCCGCGCTTTCGATGATCACCCTTCGAACGCCTTTTCTGGCGCATGCCTCCAACACGGAGGGAACCGATGGGGCAGGGACCAGGACGATTGCCAGGTCGATAGGATGAGGGATGTCTTCCAGGGAGGGGAAACAGGGCAGGCCCTCAATTTCCTTGTAGTTGGGATTCACCGGATAAACCCGTCCGCTGAATCCGAGAAGCAGATTTCCGATCACAAAGTTCCCTATATTGCGATTACTGGCTCCAATCACTGCGATAGAATCGGGGTTGAAAAAAGTATCCATCACCATCCTCGTATCGGTAAACTCGGCAGATATAAAAAAGCGGTACCGGCCTTTTCTTCATCTTGATTTCAAAATCGGGCTTGACCTGCCTTTGACGTTTTATTGCGAACTCGGGCCTTGTCCGATCCCCGGAGAAGTCTCATTTGGTCTTTGGCGGTGTTGCCGCACTTTTTTCAAAGACCTGTCTGGCGATCTCCAGACCCTCAAGGCAAACAGGCATGCCACCGTAGGTGGACATCTGGAGAATCACTTCAGCCACCTCTGCTTTGGTGGCGCCGGTACGGATTGCGGCAATGATGTGGCTCCTGAGTTCGTTCGCACGGTTCAAAACACACAATGCAGCCACGGCGCAGAGTTCTCGCTCCCGCTGAGTCAGTATGTTGCGAGCGTAGAGATTGCCGAACACGTGATGGATGATGTTGGCCGGTATATCAAAGTAGGTAAACAGCTCTTTCATTAATTGCGTTCGTGTTTGGCCAACGAGTTTCTTTGAGACTTCAACTGGGTCGTCACCTGGGCGGATATTCGAAGCAATGGTCATGTTCGTCTCCTTTCTTCTTACGGTATGAGGATCGTGCTTGGAATGAAGGATGCAATCCCCATGCTTCATTTCTATCCTCTCTCCCCGGTTTTTTCAACTCCTCTCGCCAAGTGTCGTAACGCGTGTCACCTATGAAGAGGGACCTTATATATCATCTGTTACAAGAACACAGAAGGGGAGGAATACAAGTTCTGCTTTTACCATGACCCAACGAATGAGGGAAAGATAAGATTCAAGAATCAAAAAGAGATGTTCTGGACCAAAAACCCCCTCTCTCCTCCTTCCAATTGATCAACAAAATTTAGACATTTCAAACAGACCCGTTTTCTCGTGGTGGGAAAAAAATGATTGACATCTTGGAGACAATGCGATATTTGCCTTACTATGCAGATGAGGTGGAAAGATCACCACATCCCCGGGGGATTCACCTTGCGAACATCTTCTGCCCGTCTGCGTAGCCCAGGGCATAAACTCTGTTGCCGGATCGTCATCGGCGAGGTGTGGAGAGCAAAGAGGTCGAATCGTGGGGAATTCAAACAGTATCTTTAGACATTCTTGCCAAAGGAGGAGATGAATATGAGAAACATGAAAAAGGGTTCGCCGTGGTTTGTCTGTTGGATTATGGTCTTGTGTGTTTTTATTTTTTCCCAACCAGTGTTGGCCGCAGGACCCAAGGTTCTTGATCCTAATTACAAATTCACGAGGATCGTTAAGGACACCCTTTTCCCAGGATGTAACGGGGCCACCGTTGGCATGGACGGTGCTCTTTATGTTGTGCATACCGCAAACGGCACAACGACGCGCATTGACCTGAAAACCATGAAGGCCACCAGCTTTGTGCCCCCTTATGCAGGAACCTTTATCACCGACGATATTACATCGGATGAGAAGGGAAATTTTTACAGCACGGGCACGACTCCGATTGTGGGTGAGGTTTATCGCATCGACAAGAACGGCATGAAAACGGTTATTGCCAAAGGGTTCCTTGCGCCTAACGGCATCCAGTATAACAAGCGTACGGGCCGGCTCTTCATGAGCGAGTGTTTCCAGGGAAACCGAGTCTTTGAGCTCGATCCCACGGGAGTCAAGGAGCCGAGACTTTTGGTCAAAGAAAACCTCATCGCGGTGCCCGAAGGCTTCGACTTTGACCCAGATACCAACGATCTGATCATACCGGATAT
>DASPPQ010000219.1:0-33782 GCA_035625415.1 Thermodesulfobacteriota bacterium | reverse complement strand
CGGGGATGGCCACGGCAATCCCCGTAGGAATGATTCTTCTCTCCCCCGGTTCCAATGTGATTTCCTTGTCAAGAGAGGCGAAGAGGTCCATTCCTGAGGCACCTGGGGTCATGTATTCGGGAAGGGCTGCGGGAGGGTTTTTTCTCAAACGTTTGAGATAAATTTTCATCTTTGAGGTCTTGCCTCTGGAACAGCTGGCATCCGTTACTTGCCGTCCCAGCGGATCTTATCTAAGTCATTGCCGTTCATCGGGCCCAGGACGGTCAAGCAAAAGAAGCGTTCATCAAAGATATCACACGCGAAGCGTTGAACGGTTTCTTCCTCTACATCATCAATTCCCTTAAGGATCATTCCCACCGGGAGGTAGGTCTTGAAATAGATTTCATTCTTTGCCAGGCGGGTCATCATATTATCAGAGCTCTCGAGGCTGAGAAGAAGGTTCCCTTTCAACTGCTCTTTTGCGGTTTCTAATTCTCCATGTTTTAAAGGTTCCTCCTTGAGACGGCCGAACTCCTTAAGAACCAGTTCGACGGCCTCCCGAAAAGAATTCCCGTTGGTCGCAGCATAAACGACCATCAGCCCTGTATCGATGTAAGTCGGAAGATAAGAGTAAACAGAATAAGCCAGGCCTCGATTCTCGCGGATCTCCTGAAAAAGTCTTGAACTCATTCCCCCGCCTAGAATCGTATTTAAGACGTACGAGGTAAACCGAAGGGAATGGTTGTACGGGAGTCCCCGGGTTCCCAGGCAAAAGTGAACCTGTTCCAGATCCCGCTTCCAACTGTGGGTCGCAGGGTTCGGATCAGGTTTACTCCTCGGCCTCGCTTTAGCGGATGTTGGAATCTGGCCGAATGTCTCACCGATCAGGCGAACCACATCCTGGTGGTTTAAATTCCCCGCTGCGCAGACAATAATTCGGTCAGGGGGGTAGTTTTCTTTAAAGAAATGATAAAGTTTGTCCCGATCGAAGGACTGAACAAGCTCCGAAGTCCCGTAAATCGGAAAACCCAACGGGTGGTCTCGCCAACAGGCCCGGTTAAAAAGATCATGGATATAGTCGTCAGGGGTATCCTCCACCATTTTGATCTCCTGGAGGATCACCATCCTCTCCTTTTCAATATCCTTTCCCTCCATGACGGAATGGAGAAAGATATCTGAAAGAAGGTCGATCGCGAGACCCAGGTTCTTGTCGATCACTTTCGCGTAAAAGCAGGTGTACTCTCTGCCCGTAAAGGCGTTCAGGGTTCCGCCAACTGAATCAATCTCCTTGGCGATATCAAAAGCGGTCCTCTTCTCTGTCCCTTTGAAGAGGAGGTGTTCAATAAAATGGGAGATCCCGTTTTCTTGGGGTTGTTCATCTCTCGACCCGGTGACCACCCACACGCCAATGGACACCGACCTGAGATAAGGAATTTCCTCCGTAATCACTCGAATGCCGTTATTGAGAATGGTTTTCTGGTACCCAGAGCCCGTATCAATCCATGATGGATCGGTGGCATGTATCTTCTTAATCTTAGCTTCCATTCCTTCTTATCCCCTTCAATCCTCTTTAGCCTTTTTCCCCTGCGCTCTGCTTCGTCTCTCTCAAGGCTGCCTTGCGACTCAGGCGAATACGCCCCTGGGGGTCGATATCGATCACTTTGACAAGTACCTCATCGCCTTCTTTTAGGACATCCGAGACCTCCTTGACATGGCCCTCCGCCAACTGGGAGATATGGACGAGACCGTCGGTCCCCGGAAAAAGTTCGACAATCGCACCAAAGCCCAAAATCCGCAAAACCTTCCCCGTATAAAGGGCACCTACCTCAACCTCCTGGGTCAGCCTTTTGATCATATAGATGGCTTTCTCGATGGACTCATAATTCGGAGAGGCCAGCTTCACCAGTCCCGAATCCTCTACGTCCACCTTCACCCCCGTCTGGTCAACAATGGCTCGAATGTTCTTCCCTCCCGGACCAATGACATCCCGGATCTTCTCCTGCTTCACCTGGATGCTGACGATCCGCGGAGCATGTCGTGAGAGATCTTTTCGGGGTTCGGAGATCGTCTCATTCATCTTATTCAAAATATGGAATCTGCCCTCCCTGGCCTGGTCGAGAACTTTTCTCATGATCTCTTTCGAGATGCCCCGAACCTTGATATCCATCTGGATGGCTGTTACCCCTTCGGAAGTGCCCGCCACCTTGAAATCCATATCCCCCAAATGGTCTTCATCCCCCAGGATGTCTGAGAGGACAACGCTCCCCCCATCTTCCACGATGAGCCCCATGGCGATGCCGGCGACGGGTGCCTTAATCGGAACCCCTGCATCCATGAGCGAGAGGCTCGATCCGCACACTGTGGCCATAGAGGACGAGCCATTCGATTCTAGAACCTCCGAGACGATCCGAATAGTATAAGGGAATTTCTCGTTGGAAGGAAGAACAGGCAGGATCGCCCTTTCCGCCAGCGCCCCATGTCCAATCTCTCTCCGGCTGGGTGACCTCAAGGGAGAAACTTCCCCTGTACTGAAGGGAGGAAAATTATAGTGGAGCATGAAGGATTTGTATGTCTCTCCGGTCAGGGAATTAATCTTCTGCTCGTCCTCAGAGGTTCCAAAAGTAACCACCGCCAGAACTTGGGTTTCTCCGCGTGTGAAAAGCGCAGAACCATGCGTTCTGGGAAGGATACCCGCTTCGCAGGCAATGGGGCGAATTTCTGAGAGCCCTCTTCCGTCGATTCTCTGTTTTTTTTCTAAGATCAATTTTCGGACCAGTCTGCGATAGACTTCTTCGAAAGCGATCGTGATCATCTTCTGTGAGGATTCGTCTTCGGCCCCGAGCTCCTGAGAGGTCGACTGAAGGATCTCTTCCAACCTTTCTCTTCGTTTCCCTTTCTCCGTAATCTGAAAGGTCTCTTTCAGTTTCTCTTGAGCGACGGCGCTTACTTTTTCGTAAAGAGTTGGTTCCGGTCTTTGGAGTTCAAACTCCCGATGGGACACTCCCGCGGCCGATTTCATCTCTTCTTGGAGAGCGATCACCGGCTTCAGGGATTGATGGCCGAATAAAATAGCCTCCAGGATTTCCTCTTCCTTGACCTCCTTCGCACTTCCTTCGACCATAATGATCGCATTCTCGCTCCCCGCCACAAAGAGATCGATATCACTCAGATCCAATTCTTCATGAGTGGGGTTGAGGACGAACTCCCCGTCAATTCGGCCCACTTTCGCTCCCGCAATAGGGCCATCGAAAGGGATATTGGAGAGAGAAAGGGCGCTGGAGGCTCCAATCATTGCTAAGATGGAAGGATCGTTGTCCAGGTCGGCAGAAAGGACGGTGGCGATGATCTGGACCTCGTTTTGAAATCCCTTCGGGAAAAGCGGCCTTAGCGGTCGATCAACAAACCGGGAAATCAGGGTTTCACGATCGGTTGGTCTCCCCTCCCTCTTAAAGAAGCCTCCCGGGATTCGGCCGGCGGCGTAAGTCATTTCTAAATAGTTCACCGTGAGAGGGATGAAATCGAGGCCTTCTCGCTTCTTTTCGGATACCACCGCCGTTACCAGGACGACCGTCTCTCCGTATTGAACCATCACCGAACCATTCGCCTGTTTTGCCACTTTTCCGGTTTCGATGGAAAAGGGCCTTCCTCCAAATTCGATCTGTCGCTTAAGACTCATGGGAATCTCTTCACTCCTTTTTATTTAGCGCACGCTGGGACTATTTTCGCAGGCCTAACTTATCGATGACCGTTCGATATCGATCTACGTTGTTTTCCTTAAGGTAGTTGAGCAGGCTCCGCCGCTGCCCGACCAATTTGAGAAGACCCCTGCGAGAGTGATGGTCTCGTTTGTGTGCCTTAAAGTGCTCTGTCAAATATCGGATCCTTTCGCTGAGAAGAGCGATCTGAACCTCGGGGGAACCCGTGTCCCTCTCGTGGCTCTTAAACTGCTCGATAATCTCTTTTTTCCTTTCCTGAACAAGTGTCATGAAATCCCTCCTTTTCGGCTAAACGTGATTTTCCGCCCCACTCGCGTCTTCCCCGGGGCGGCCTGCCTGGACGACCTGCTCGCCGAACAAGTTCTTTGGCAAGCGGGAGCGTTTCGGCGAAAGCAGGCTATGGCGCGTCGGCGACTTCCCCGCTCCCCCTAGCAGAAAGGGGGGGGAGTGATGGCCGAAATACCCTCAACGGACGGAGGGCCACCCACTCCGGATTTGCCTGCTGAATATCCGCTCCTTTCACTTCAGATCTCAAGATGGCTACCAACCCCTCGTCGGGGGAGGACATCTTGAGCCACTCCCCTTTTTCGAAGGCCGGAAGAGACTGCGGAGAAAGATCCCGGACCATCATCTCTTTTCCTAAACGCACCTTCTTGACCATTCGTTCATTCCCGATCACCTCGGGCAAATTGGGTAAGGCCGCCCTCAAAGAAATAAGCCAAGGATGAAGGGATTCGGGCATGGAAAGATCTGTCAACCTCTCCCAGGAAATCGCTTGTTCAAGGGTGAAAAGCCCGCTCCGAACCCTTCTCAGACGGAGAAGGTGAGCCCCGCATCCCAATTTCCTTCCAATATCTTTTCCCAGGGCACGGATGTAGGTCCCTTTCGAGCACGAAACATTGAAGCGGACAAGAGGCGGTTCAATTTTTTCCGTCTGGATGCTGTATACCTCTACCTCTCTTTTCTTACGCTCGACTTCGAGCCCCCTTCTGGCTAACCGGTAAAGAGGTTTCCCTTGCATTTTGACAGCCGAAAACATAGGAGGGGTCTGAAGCATTTTTCCCCGAAATGTCTGGATAAGAGCCGCGATCTCTCCGGGTGGAAGTTTCTCCCATTTCTGTCTCACGACCACCTGGCCGGTCCAATCATCGGTGGTGGTCTCCTCCCCTAATCGCAGGGTCACTTGGTAGTCTTTTGGACCTTCCCCTAAAAAAGGAACCAGCTTGGTCCCCTCGTTCATGGCGACGGGCAGAACACCCGTAGCAAAAGGATCGAGGGTCCCGACATGGCCTGCCTTCTCCACCCCAAACCGATGTTTGATTTCCCTAACCACATCGAGGGAGGTGATCCCTTCAGGCTTATCCACGATGAGGAGACCGTCAATCGCCTTCTTCCCCATGGGGCTCCTTTTCCTGATGGAGGCTATGGATCAACTCCTCCATATGAATCGCATACTCAATAGAAGGATCGAATTGAAACATAATGTCCGGCGTGTATCTCAGTCGAATCCGGCGGCCCAGTTCTTTCCGGACATATCCTTTGGCGCTCTCCAGACCCTTCATGGAGCTCTCCCTTTCTGCTTGGGTCCCGGCGGTACTGTAATAGACTTTCGCAAACCGGCAATCTTCAGAAACAGTCACTCTGGTGATCGTGACAAAGCCAATGCGAGGATCTTTGACCGATTTGACCAGCATTTGAGAGATCTCCTTTTGGATCAAATCTGCCACTTTTTCAGACCGTTTTCCTTCCATCCGCTCCCTTATTTAACTTATACCGTGATAATTTCAATTTCCGTATGCACCATCTCAACCAGGTTCATCTGTTCGATAAAGTGAAGGACTTTATCCAAACTTGAATTGATATGTCGCCGATCGTTTCCGACGGCACAGAAACCAATCTGTGCCCGTTGCCAAAGATCATTGTCTCCGACCTCTGAAATCGACACGTTAAACCTATGTTTTACCCGATCGATCAATTTTCGGAGAACATGCCGCTTTCCCTTTAAAGAATGGTTTTCTGGAATTCGGAGGTCGAGTTGGCAAATCCCGATCACCATCTCCTTGCCTCCCTCCCTTAAGAAGGACCGAGCCTTCTTGGGGAGAAACCTGCCACAGCTCACGCCAGCCGAGTCTGAACTTCTTCAACCTCGTAGGACTCAATGACGTCCCCGAGTTTGATATCATTAAAATTCTCGATAGCGATCCCGCACTCGAGCCCTTGGCTGCAATCCTTCATATCATCCTTAAATCGCTTCAGCGAGGAAATTCGGCCGTCATAGACGACGACATTGTCCCGTAGCAGTCTCGCATGGGATCCCCTGACGACCTTGCCGTCGACCACGAGGCTCCCTGCCACGGTTCCCACTTTTCGGATACTGAAAACCTGTATCACCTGCGCCCTTCCCAAGACACGCTCCTTGTAGGTGGGTTCCAATAATCCCTCCAAGGCATTCTTAATATCGGTGATCGCATCATAGATGACGGAATAAGTCCGGATATCCACATGCTCTTCCTCGGCCAGGGACTGGGCCTTCACGCCCGGCCTTACATTAAACCCTATAATGATTGCATTGGAGGCCGACGCTAAATTGACGTCCGTCTCTGTAATTCCGCCGACCGCATCGTGTAGGACATTGACTTTCACCTGATCCGTAGGGAACTTTTTCAAAGCTTCTTTCACGGCCTCAATCGATCCCTGGACATCCGCCTTAATGATGACGTTCAGCTCCTTCACTTCCCCCTTTTTAATTTTATCATAGAGTTCTTCGAGCGAGACCTTGCTCAACTTTGAAAGTTCTTTTTCCCGAATCTTCTCTTGCCGGTAGAGACTGATTTGTTTGGCCATCCTTTCTTCGGAAACGACTATAAACGTTTCTCCCGCCTCGGGAATATCGGTGAAACCCACCACCTCCACAGGGGTAGATGGAGGAACCTCCCCTATCTTTTGCCCTTTGTCGTTTAGCATCGCTCTGACCCTTCCGTAGTGCGAGCCTGCGATGAAGGCGTCTCCCGTCTTCAGGGTTCCCTCTTGGACGAGAAGCGTGGCCACAGGGCCCCTCCCTTTGTCCAATTTGGATTCAATGATAACCCCCCGAGCAGGTTTGTCTGGATTGGCCCTTAATTCCAACACCTCTGCCTGAAGAAGGGTTAAATCTAGCAACTCCTTGATCCCTGTCTTCTGTTTGGCCGAAACCTCAGCAAATAGGGTATTTCCTCCCCATTGTTCCGGGACGAGGCCGTATTCCGAAAGGTCTTTCTTCACCTTTTCGGGGTTGGCAGTCGGTTTATCGATCTTGTTAATGGCGACCACGATCGGGACCTTGGCCGCCCGAGCATGGTCAATCGCCTCTTTTGTCTGCGGCATCATCCCATCATCTGCAGCGACTACCAGAACAACGATGTCCGTCACCTGAGCTCCTCTTGCCCTCATGGCAGTGAAGGCTTCGTGACCGGGAGTGTCAATGAAGACGACATGCCCATTTTCTAGATTGACATCATAGGCTCCAATGTGCTGGGTGATGCCTCCCGCTTCCACGCCCACGACATTCGTCTTCCTGATCGCGTCCAAAAGCATTGTCTTTCCGTGATCCACGTGGCCCATGATTGTCACCACAGGGGGTCTGGGTTTCAACTGTTCGGGGAGATCCTCTCTTCTCTCTAACAGCTCCTGCCGCTCTAAGGAAACTCTCTCCACCTCATAGCCGAATTCACCGGCCACGAGAGAGGCGACATCCGCATCGATGGGCTGGTTGATATTCACCAGCACCCCCATTTCCATCAACTTCTTAATCAATTCCCCACCCTTGACACTCATCCTTTTTGCAAGATCTCCGACTGCGATGACCTCAGCGATTCGGATGATTCTCTTAATAGGTTTGGGGACAGTTACTTCTGTCTTCTTCAGCGTCTTTAAGACCACCTTCCTTTTCATAGGGCGGAAGGGCCTGAAGGCGACCTCCGCTTCTTTCTCCTCTCCTTTCACCACCTCGACCTCGTCTTCCCCCAGCATCCTTTCCTCAATTCGCTTTCTCTTCTTTACAAACCCCTTCTTCTTTGCGAGGGCAGCCAGTCTTTCTCTTTCCAATAATTCTTCTTTTTCTAACAGCTTCACCTCACCTCTTCTGGGAGGAGCTTCCTTCAGTTTTGGCTCTTCGGCCCCTCTCTCGAGGCCGGTTTTCTCCTTGACCTCCTTAAGTGATACACGGGAGGGTACTGCCTCAATTGGTCTGGACGGCACCGCCTCTCTTGCTGCAGCCTTTGCTTCAGCAGATACCACTGGCTCTTCGGGCGTCTCCTTTTTCTTCCTTCCTCTTGCAGGCATGGTTGGAGGCTTCCCCTCTTTTTCCAATTCTTTTTGCTCCCCTTCCTTCTTCGGGGTCTCCAGATCGAATGCGGCTATTCCTTCTCTCGCTTTCGTCTTTGGAATCTTCCCTTCTGCAATTTCAGGCTCGACAACAGCCAACGGAGGAGGCGGTGGGGACTCGACTTTGACTTCCAGGGTTCTTGCTCTTCTCCGGATCACGGTGGGTTTGACGCGCTTCTCAACGATTTCCTTCTCAGAATCTCTTTCGATGATTTTCTCATCCGATGAGGAGACCTTTTTTTCGGGTTCGGCGGCTTTCTTATCCCGTACCTTCACTCCCATTCGCTTCAATTTCAGAAGCAGTTTATCGTCCTCCATTCCGACTTCCCGTGCAAGATCGAGGACCTTACTCTTTGCCATTCCCTACCTCCTGTGTAAGAGGACCCTTTGCCGATGGACGCCGGAAACCCGTCGTCTCCAAAAACCCAACTCCTCTATTCTTCTTTTTGGCCATGTTCATACACTCATAGTCTGGACAGAGATAAAGCCCTCGCCCTCGATGAGGTTTCTTCGCGTCCACAACCACCATTCCATCCGGGGCTTGGGCCAGCCAAATCATTTCTTCCTTCCTTCTCTTCTTTCGACACCCGACACAAGTACGGATGGGGTTATGCCCCCGCCTGCTCACATCTTCTTCCCTTCAACGTACTTTTTTGCGGACTGGATCAATTTCTCGGCCTTTTTGATCCCAATCCCTGGAATGGTAGAGAGCTTCTCGCTACTCGTTTCCAAAATATCGTGAACGGTCTTCAAGCCATTCTCTTCTAAGAGTTGAGCTGTCTTCTCTCCTACGCCCTCCATTCGGTTCACCGGCTCGGAGCCGGGATCGCCAGCCGTCGGAGCTGCCTCTTGGGCCACCCCTATCCCTTCCTCTGTTTTGGATATCTGAGCCGCCCCTCCGACGATCTCTAAAGCCTTCTCCTTTTCAATCCCCAGGACCTTCGCCAACTCTTCCGGATCGACCTCCGCCAACTCCTTAATCGAGCGGAAGCCTTCGTTATACAAAATACGGCTCGCCACATCACCGACGTAAGGGAGACCGCTGAACTTCTCCAAAATCTCACTGGAGATCTTCTCCATCCTGGATTCACTCTTGATATCGATTTTCCAGCCTGTCAATTTAGAGCCTAATCGGACATTCTGGCCCTTTTTCCCAATCGCAAGGGAAAGCTGATCGTCCGCTACGACCACCTCCATATGACGATTCTCCTCGTCAATATAAACTCGAGAGATCTTGGCCGGGGCCAAAGCATTACAAACATATTTAGCTTGATCCTGAGACCAAGGGATGATATCGATCCGCTCCCCTCGAAGTTCCTGAACGACGCTCTGGACCCGAGAGCCTTTCATGCCCACGCAGGCCCCGACGGGGTCCACATCCCGATTGGAGCTGTAGACGGAGATCTTCGCCCTCTCCCCCGGCTCCCGAGCCGCACTGATGACTTTGATCACTCCCTCGGAGATCTCGGGAACCTCCATCTCAAACAACTTAACCAAAAATCCTGGATGGGTTCTGGAAAGAAAGACCTGCGGCCCCTTTGAGTTCTTCTGTACATCGAGGATGTAGGCCCGAAGTCGCTCTCCTTGTCGATAGCTCTCTCCGGGAATCTGTTCTTTTGACAACAGGACGGCCTCTGCCCTGCCGATGTTAATATAAACGTTTCCTTTTTCCATCCTCTGGACACTTCCGCTTACCAGATCTCCCTTTCGATCCTTAAATTCATTGTAGACATTCTCCCGTTCAGCGTCCCGCACCTTCTGAATGATCACTTGTTTGGCTGTTTGGGCTCCAATGCGGCCGAAGTCGGTATTGAGTTTTACTCCTAGGCTGTCTCCGATCTGGGCCTCAGTATCCAACCCTTTTGCTTCCTTCAGGGAGATCTGCGTCGACGAGTCGGTCACTTCCTCGACGACCTGCTTGAACTGGAACAATTCCACCTCGCCGGCTTCCTCGTTGTAGTGGACTTCTATCTCGCCTTGGTGCCCGTATCTCTTCCTCGAAGCTGTCAGCACCGCCTGCTCTAAGGCCTCGATGATCACCTTCCGGTCAATCCCCTTATCCTTTCCCACTTGATCAATAACAAAATTGAGATTGGATGGCATAACTCATGTCTCCCTTTCTATGAGGAACCTCCCGTCTGTCCCGCAAGGGGCGACGGGCTTCCAGTAAATGGCAGATCATTTCATAGCCTGCTCCTTGCGGAGCAGGTCCGAGTCAACCTCCAGGTTGGCTTTGGCCACATTGGAGAAAGGAATCTGAAAGATCTTCCCCTCCACTTCCAATTCAATTCGGCTCTCGGAAACTCCCAGAAGCCTTCCCTTAAACTGCCGGCGGTTGTCAACGGGATCGAGGGTCTTCACTTTAATCAAACTGTGGCGATATTTCATAAAGTCTTTTTCAGATTTCAACGGACGGGTAAGACCGGGAGAGGAGACCTCCAATGTGTACGGGGCTTGCATGAAGTCCTCAACATCCAAGCCCCTTCCGACTTCCCGGCTAATTCGGGTGCAATCGTCAAGGGTGACCCCTCCTTCCTTGTCGAGGTAGAGGCGAAGGACCCATCCTTTCGATTCTCTTCGATACTCGACGTCTACCAGCTCCATCCCTTCATCCGAAATAAGGGGCTCAGCAATCGTGCGGACACGATCCACAATCTCCTTCTCCATCCCTTCTCTGCCTTTATGAATTGAGTTTCCTAAAAAAAAAGCGGGCAAACAGCCCGCTTTTTCAGCAGACCAACTAATCTAAGAAAAATATACTATAACCCGTTTTGAAATGCAAGAAAAATTTTGATCCATCCTGAACGCATCTCGTTCATCCCATTATCGGATTTCCCTCGGTTGATCAAAAAGTTAACCCTCCTTGTTTAGAGCAGAAGGTTGACCCTGAACGGGGCCTCGAAGAGATTGGATCTCTCTCTCCAGCATCTCCACTTTCTTCTGGTTCTTACGAAGGGTCGTTTTGAGACGAAACCAGTGATAAACGTCTCCCAGTACGCCAATTAAAACCCCCAGCAGAACGGATAAAAGTACGACCACGAAAAGAGGAAGAGAAACTCTCGGGATTTCAAACCAGTGATAATTCTCAACGGGGATTAGAAGGAGGCGAAGGGTCACCAGTTCTTGATTCTGGTTGCAGAATAGGATCACAATTGCAAGGATTGGTATCGTAAGAAGTGTCTTGATCCATCTCATTTTTTTATCCTCCTTTCTGGACCCTCTTTCTCCCCGGTAGATCCGAAAAGGCAGAGTGAAGTCTCTGATACGTTTTCTGTAAGTATTCTGGGACAACCTTCGTTTCCCCTATCACCGGCATAAAATTAGTATCTCCCGCCCAGCGCGGGACAATATGGAGATGGAGATGGTCTTCTCCGGCACCCCCTACCCTCCCAATATTTATCCCGATATTGAACCCATGGGGATGGAAGCATGCTTTTAGTACCTTTATGGAAGCTCTCAATAATTCGAACAGTTCCTTTGATTCCTTATCATCTATTTGCTCCAGGTCGAGGTAATGGCGTTTGGGAACAATCATCAGATGACCATTATTGTAAGGGTATCTATTCATGACCACAAACACATGTTGCCCCTGATAGAGGATAAGGTTTTTTCTGTCTTCATTCTCTTTAAGTTTTCTACAAAAGAAGCATCCTCTCCTTTTCTCTCCCAAAATATAATCCATTCTCCACGGAGCCCAAAGATATTTCATCTTTCTTCATCCCTTCGCGCCCGGGTTAAGAAGCTAATTCCAGATTGAGGTAGAGATAATCCTTCCAGGGGTCTGGAGTCTCCTTGATCCCAAGGCTCATCGGCAATAGGGGTATCCAGATGGGGGCCCTCGGTTTTCTGATCAGGGACATCCCTGCTTCTTCAGGGGTCCTCCCGCCCTTCTTGAGATTGCATGCCATGCAGCAGGTGACCACATTCGTCCAATCCGTCTGGCCTCCTTTTGAGCGGGGAATGACATGATCATAAGTCAATTCCTTGTGCTCAAAAGGTGTGCCACAGTACTGGCATTTTCCCCGATCCCGCACGTAGAGGTTCTGACGGGAAAACTTAACGATGGGAGTTTTTCTCTTGATAAATCGATTTAATCGAATCACCGCAGGCAGACGCAGCGAAAAGCTGACGCCACGAATCATGCGATCATACTCCTCAATGATCTCTACTTTTTCAAGCGTCACCATGATGATCGCTTTTTTCCAGGTCACAACCTTGAGCGGCTCGAAAGTGGAGTTGAGGAGTAACGTCCATTCCATGGCTTAGTTGAAAACGTAAATATCCCTTTGAATTTTGAGAAGATATAGCCAGTTTTGACTCGATTGTCAAGTAGTTTGAGGAAAGGAAGAGTTAAAAAGGTGGCCTACCTCTTTCACAAGGCATTACTACAAGTCATTACTGGGGACTATATTCAAGAATTGAGGATTACGGGTGAAAACGCAGCAAGTAGATGAGGAGGTATTTAATGTGGAGAAATAGTAGTATTTGAGTAAGATTTTAAGGTTAGGCCTTCGTTATTGATCCGTTCGTCGGTGTTGATTCTGGACCTTGTAATAAAGAGGTCGCTTTTACTTTTCTGGCTGATTTAAATAAAGATTTTATTGCTTTTATACTTAGAGATGGTTCTTCTTCACTCTAAACCATCTCTTTGTATCTTCATCTCTTACCAGATTTCCTTTGCCTTGGATTCTTCCTTCAATTTCCGATGACAAAAGGGGCAGGCTCTTCCCTCCTGAATAAGCACCTCTTTCATCATCTCAATCAATTCGCTATCGTCTAAGATTTGCTTGACGATATGAGGATGAGGCTTCCTGTCATATTTGCGGTAAGGAAAACTGCTCTTTCCACTCATCTCTCCACTCCTTTACCCCGTTGGAAATAATACCCCGCTGCTCTGAAGAGGGGTTAGGCCCCGGAGTAATTCCGACGGGATTTGACGCCCCACCGGGATTTTCTTACGGGTCCACCTCATTATAAAATTACTTCATCCCTTTGGCAAGAAAATGGGATCCTTGAGCTCTCTGAGGTTTCACGGATAGGGAAAAAATTAGTATGATGTATACTGACTACTGAGAAGTTGTTTGAGTTTCCTCCGATCCCCATCCAGTATTTCAATAAATCTTAACCCGTATCTGTACCCTTCCCAATCCTCCTCCCAGTGACGGTCTTTCCATATTATTTCTGCTAATACTTCAAAGTTGGTTAGTTCGAACCCCTTGGGGAACAAGACGGCAATATTCAATCTCGAGCCGATCAGAATATCCTTGACCGAATTGATAAGAAGCCCCATCTCACTCGCATTGACCACGAGTCCTCCATGAGCATAAGTGGCATCCATCACTCGATATTCAAGGGGCAAGTCCAAGAGTACTCTGGGATGTTTTCTTCTTTCTTCGCGTGGCGTCTCTTCGTCCATATTTAAGTCATTCTTTCATCCCGTTTTCTGATGGGTCAAAGTCAAGACAAACCCTTGGACAGAAGGCTTCGAAGAGGCACCCTTCACACCATGGTTGGACAGGAAAACAATGCCCCCCTTCTTCTTCCCGCCCTATGGATGCCATTGGCTCCTCCACCTTTCCAGGATTCTCAGGAAACGCGGCTTGTGCAAAAGACTGAATTTTTGCATCTCCCGTCGAATGTGGGCCTTCGTAATGGTCGGAGCGAGGGTCCACAACGCCTAACCGGGAAGCAACTCTGTAAAGACCCTTCCCAACGGTGACGGAGGTTCCGGAAAAATCAACTTCCAGAACATCCGGAATCAATGCGTTCATCCACTGTATCGCCATCCGGCTGTTCTGGCGGCCCATATGGGGAATCACTTGAACCAACCTTTCCAATTCAAGGGCGCCCCATTTATTTCTCTCAAGAACGGCCTTTGCAATCTGCTGAATCTTGGGAAGTGCCCGATGAAATAGATCGGCCCAAACTTCTCCCGATGCGAAGGGTGTTCCTTCAAGAGCCGGTATCTCGTGAAGGGGAAGGTTTGGCTGAGCAATGAGTCCGAATACCCTTTTGGTGTTTTCCAACGCCTTGACAGGCAGGTGCCCCTGTTCAAATCGAGAATGAACCAATATGGTCAAGAGAGCCTGAAAGGAATCTTTAAAATCACCCCCCTTTCGACGTTCCTCAAACCATATCGAAAAAATATCAGGCGATTTTTCATAATAAGTTTCCAGAGCCCTTCTAAAGGGGTCTATCCAGGCGAATGAAGGAGCGGTCCCTTCCTCTGCCTCTATTTCCTCTGGAATTTCGGAGACACCTTCGGGCAACTGGATAGCATCCTGAGGTGCGGACGCTCCCAGGAGTGGGGCTTCCTCGACTTCCCTCTCATCCGAAACCAGCCTTATGTCACCTAAAGCCCCCACTTCCTCTGTCTCTTTTTCTATCTCCTCCGACGCAAACAAATCAGATTCCTGCGAGGCTTCTTGACCGAAGGTTCCTTCCGATTCTTCTAAGCCCGGATGACCATCTTCCTCGAGCGCGTTCAAGGAGGACTCCAGGATTTTTCCCAAAGGCTCAACAGTGAGTGAAAGAGAATGGTCAGAGATTCTGCCCTCATCTCCCCCCTGTTCTCCTTTAGTTTCCTTTTCAAGAGGAGTTTCCATTTTCTTTCCCGAGAAGCGGGCGGTCTCCCTGGGGGTCTCCTTCTCCCTTATGATAATTATCTTTTCTGAGGGCTCGGTCAGATGAATGTCCTGAGCCTTCTTCTCAAATCCCGCTGACATCCGAGGAGGCAAAAGGAAACGTTCCTCTCCTAGCGGCACCTCCATCCACTCTTTCTTTCTCCTCTTGTCCACGGCTGGAATAGGTTGTCCCGAAGCATTCTTAAAGGCGATGGAAATCCTTTTGGCTGAAAGGTTGCCTTCAAAAATTACTTTAAAGGGCGAGGCTTCACCTGAGGGTAGCGGGTTAATGGCAAGGGGAGCTTCTTCAAAGGCAATGAATTCGTCAGGGTCTTCGAAAAGCTGAGCGAGTACCCAGGTATCTGTTAACGTTTGATCCGATATATTCTTTGCCCTTCCCATGACGCTCCATGCTCCCCTCTCTGTCTTCCGGAGATAACAGGACTCCAAGGCCAGGTGACGTGGGGTCAATTCCTGAAATTCGAGAGAGAGGGGAAGGAGGTTTCTTCTTTCTTCAACCGAGACCCTTGCCCCGAAGGATCTGAGCGTCTTGGCAAGCGTTTCGGCTTTTCTAAAGGGGATATTCTTTTTGAGGATGATCGGAGAACTGTCAACGACCTTCTTCAAGGTGGGAAAGGGAATACTGTAGTTTTTCGAAAGATTGCGACAGAAGGAGCCCTTTTCTTCCTCAGTATTATCTCCGATACCGATAAGGAGGACTCTATATCTCCCTTCTTGTTGATTTAATCTGGCCATGATGTTCCTTTTCCGCCGAGCAGATTTCCTGAAGGCATGTCGAGGGAGATTTTAAGTCATCTTCTATGGGATTAGAAATTTAAGGTCCCTTCTCGGCGATGCCCGAACAGAACAGTTTCATGTTCGTCTCCTTATTTTTAAATAATTTTTTAAAATAGGTCAACCTCTTTTTATCAGACCTCATGGCCTTTAAGAGGAGATTGCTTCAGTTCCCCACCTCTTTCAACAGGGTGGTCAATTGACTAAAGCTTTTTTGATCAATGTGCTGGAACTGAAGTCCGTAGCGGTGCTCTCCCCAACTCTCCCTTGCGGCCAGGTCACACCAAACGACTTTTGCCACTGCTCGAATGGTATCCAGTTCCAAGCCCTTCACGTATAATATTTCAATTTTTAGTAAAGCTCCTAACTCGATCCTCTCGGGGAGATAGACGAGAAGGCCACCCTCGCTCGCATTTGCTACCATGCCTCCAAGGGGCTTCTCCCCTTCAGCGCGGGAATAATTGAGGGGAAGCTCCACGCTAAACCTTGGATACTTCCTCTTCTCAATGGCGAGGACGCCCATTTTACCCTGTGAACCGGATTGCCTCATTTGGTTAAATTTGTCCATTCTCAGTTAGACTCTTAAACCTTGATCTATAATGGAGTTTGCATTCTTAATGCTATTTATCTTCTTCCCTTATTATTAAGTACCAGTATACTTATAACTTTGGCTAATAATTTACCAGAGGTGGCCGATTCCTTACATAGGATTACGAACGAGATTAATATTCATACGTTGTTTCTTGGATTCTCTTACAAATTGTCATATATTTTCGTTTGGTCCAAGATATTCAAAGTGGATGAAAGCGAATTTTCCTTTGTTAAAAGGAACTTATCAATTCTTGGTAGGCTTCCTCTTCAAAGGATACTTTTTCTTGGGTCTATGAAATATTTTCATTATTTGACCCATTCTGGCTTTGCCTTGTAAAGTTCAGCTTCTTCTGGAATCTTCTTTTCTAACATGGCCCTGGCTTCTTCGATTTGAATTCTATATTCGTCCATTTCCTTCTTAACCTCGTCTCTTTCTCTCCGGAGGTTTCCCCGTTCAGCGGTACTTTTTGAATCGTTGAATCTCTCAGTCAGTCCATTGTATTTGCCTCTCAAGGCTTCCAATTTGTCCTGTTGTTCTCCTAGCTTCCGTCTCCATTCCTCTACTCGTCCCTTCCAATAGTCCTCCCCCCTCCCCAATTGGTCCTTATAAGTCTCTTCGCTTTTTTTGTGGGTTACCTCCCCTTCGGTCTTTGATTCTTCCTTCTCTTCAGGTGACCCGGTATTTTCGGCTTTAGATCGATACCTTTCTGGAACCTGCGTGATATCATCCGTGAAGTGGGCCGCCCCTTTTTCGTCAACCCATTTGTAAACCTGTGCAAAAGAGATTTCTGTCTTACCTGTAAATAAGAATAAGATAGACAGAATAATAATTGAAATTCGTTTCATAGCCAAGATTTTATGAGCAATTCTCATGCCAAGTCCCCTCCAATTGTTGATTTTTTTTACGTAATGTATTATTCTTATTGTAGCTGGAACGTCAAACCATATCACCTCCTTGTTTCACCCCCACTTGACGTACCAGCCGGGATCAGTTACTGCCCTCCTCTAACTGATCCCTTTTGAATTTATTCTATAAAATTATAAAGTTATGTTGGTTCCTGACTTGTTTCGTGAATAATTTGCTGAGAATCTTGGCTTTGGAGCCTGAATAATGGCCAATCCTGTCTCCTGTTTGCAAGGTGCCCAATCTTTGAACAATTCCGTTGTAAATGGTTTCGGCAGGATACCAATCCCTTAACCCGAACCATTTTCCTTCACTCCTCGTACCACCTCTGAAGGAAATCCGAGCTGGGATACGAATTCTCTGTAGAAATGATTAAATCCAACCTCCTTGAGAAAAGGCTGGGCCATCACTCCCCTACATCCTGCCAAAAGAGGTGGCTTCAGCTTATAAATCTCCTCGTAGAGCTGGTTCACCCACTTCTCCCCTTTCGTCATGTTGGCCAAAACAATTCTGCCGCCCTCCTTCAGAACTCTTTTAAACTCCCGGAGAATGGGAATGAAATCTTCGACGGGAAGGATATCCAAAAGATATTGGGTCATGATGACATCAAAGGTTTCGTCCTCAAAAGGGAGATACCGGCAGTCGCAAAGATGTAGGGTATAATTCTTTTGCCCCGTCTTATGAATCCTTCTTCTTGCCTTCTCCACCATTTTCATGGAAACGTCGATTCCATACGCCCACCCCTTCGGATTCCTCTTCAGGATCTCGACGAAGTTGAGCCCGGTCCCCAGGGCAACCTCCAAAACTTTTTCTCCATTCTGAATGGCAGCGATCTCCAACGCCCTTCGACGGGTTTTTGACTCCATCAAGATTCCAAACAAATCATAGACCGGTGCGATCCAATTATATTTTCGGACAATCTCCTGATGGGTGTATCTTGCCTCCAAGATTTCTTGTTCCATAAAAAGCCTCTCGTCCTCGACGCATCGTAATTTCACCCGTTCGGCGGCGCGTAGCTGTCGTAGGGTTCACTCGCTCCCTTCATCCCCCCATGCCTATCGCGCCTTGGCGGGACGGAGCCATCTGCACGACTTCTGTAAATTACAAGATTTAAAGGTGAAGAGTCAAGAAGTTTTTACTTTATACTCGGCGGATTAAAATAGTCCCTGATCCTTCCCAGAACGATATGAGGGATATCTTCTCTCCGTTTGACGGCATAGATGCTGATGTTCTTACTCTTCTCAACCGCCTTTTCAAACCGGGCCGCATAAGGATTGTCTCCAATGTGGACAGCCGTCACACGGTTTTGGATTTGCCCGAAGAATCCGATCAATGCTTCCAGGTTCGTAATTTTCATGTCAGTGATAATGAAAAGATCCAGGTTCTTCCTCCCTAGTATCAACGGCATCAAATCCTCTAATTCCAAGGCAGTCCCGCCGCCGAAATATTTACAAAGAACACGGTAGATGTCCTCCCGCCGGTCTGTATAATACAAAACCTCTTTTCCCCCCATCGGCGCATCGCTGAAATTATAGACGGCAACCTTTGAGCCATTTTGGAGGTAGGCATTGGCAGCACAGGCTGCCCCGAGGACAGCATAGGAGAGACTCTTCCGGGGATTGATCATGCTCCCCGAAGAATCGACGGCGATGAGGCAATCGGGAGTGCCCTCGATCTTTCCCCTTCCCTTTCCTTCCCTTTTCGTCCAAACTTGAGTAATCCCCGGCATAATCTTCCCGAAGCTCGTCCAAATATCCACGTCTTGAAAAGGGGATCCAATTTCCCAGGGCGAATGAGAATAGGGATGGAGGGACCCTTTCTCTTCCACGGGGAATTTCTTCAGGGGGATGGAATAATTCTCTGCCAACTTCATATAGAAAAGGACATCCGCATCGAAAGGATTTCCCTGGCCTCGCCCCATCCCCCCTTCCATTCCATAACCTGCCCCTTTGAGCTCGTCAGAAAAGTCCTCCACGACGTCCTTGAATTCCGATAGACCCATGGTCTGTCTGGCATAATCTCGCAACCCCTGATCGATCTCTTCGTTCGAGTAGCGGTTCAAGTCGTGGTCCCCTTGAGGATTGCGTTCCCCTTTCCCCCCTTTCCCTCCCCGTTGTTTCTGTTCCTCAACAAACAGGGGTTTGAGAGAACGGGCGAACTTTTGAATGCTCTCTCCCCAGCGTGAGCGATCCAGATAGGGAATTCGCGCAAGCCTTCGGACAATATCTGCGTGCCCTTTCACGTTCGTTTTAGAGGGCGGGACTCCTAAATCGATTCCCCAAATCTTTTGGTAAAGTGAGGCGATCACCTCCCCGATCGTCCCTTTCTTCAGGTTACGGTGCAATTCGGGGATCTCTGTAACCCTCTTTTTCACACAATGGGTATCTGCAATGATGTCGATGAAGTGATTGGACACCCGCTTGGCCAATTCCTTATCACCCACGACTTTCTTGGCCTCCGAATAGAGCCTGAGATGCGTTTGGAAATCCCATGGGCAGAAGGTGTAATGGGTCACCCCATGGTCCAGAAGAGCCTCAACAACCCTTTTTTCTTCCATCTTATCTTTCATTTGCGAGACAAAAGCACTGTTGATGGTCATCTGTTTCTGGTTCATCTCCAGCCCTACGCCTTCCTCCTCGGCCTCACCCTCTTCGGGAGCAACGCTTCTTTTGACCTTGGGCACAGGGATTTCCGGGTAGAGATGCTTCTTCTTCAACCGCGGCCAGATCTCTTCAATGATTGATTCTAAGTTCTTCTCTTCCATGCTCCATCGCCCGGGTTCACCCGAATCCTCGGCCTCAATAATAGGGGTTGGGATACCGCCCCTTTCCCGGATACACGAGCTTATCCCTCTCGTAGATTTTCCCCTCGACAATATTTCCTAGGCCCCTTACTCTTCCTCCCACATAAATCTCTCCTCCCATCATCCATTCGCCTGTATGAAGGCCGATGTTTTTTTTGATGAGAATCTTTCCTCCCCGCATCCCTGCCCCGGTCCAGTTCTTGGCATTTCCCTCAATGGCTAATTCCCCACCTTCAAGGCCAATGCCCGTGAAATCGCCGGTATCTCCATCAATCATTAATCGCTTTGTTCTGGGGAGCCGAAACCCGATGAGGTTGATCTCCGTCTTTAGCTCAGAAAGTTTCAGGGCGATCTCTTCCTCTTTTGCGTAGTTGCATAAGGCGGAAATGTAAATCCCCGCGGGCCCGGGGATGAGATACGGAATCTTTTGGGTGTTTTCGAAGGCAAAGCAAAAGTCCTCAATATCCTCTGCCGTGTACTCGATCTCCTTTACATACTTCTCTGCGACCTCGTAGGCCTTGATGATCGTGTTGTATTGGACCATCCAGACAAGTTCCTTCGCCTCTTCCTCCAAAAGTTTTTCGTATCCCCGGCGGATCCGATCCATGGTGGCCTCGGTAGATTGGACAATCTGGTCCAAAGGGAGGTCGGGGGTGGAGACAGCCAATGTCTTGAATTCTTCAAAAGGGTTCTTGGTGATCCAGCTCTTTTGGTCTGAAGGAAGGATGGGACTCTTTTTAGGTGAGATAGAGGATTTCATCTTCATGTCTCAGCCCTTAAGAACGGGGGGAGAAAAATCATTCTCCCTCTACCGTTTTCGGGCATCGATGTCCTTTCTCACTTCAACATAAACGGGATGATCCCCTTCGAGTGGCTCCAAATCGCCTCCCTGAAAGATTTTCGATCCGGCCGCCAAAGCGTCTTTCAGATGATCGCTCTGTTCGCGGTAGCGCTGAGAAACCGCTTTCACCGATTCCTTGGCAAGGAAGATGGGAAAGGGGTCATCTCTTTTCGATCTCTCCTTCTGCGAAAGAACCTCATCCTTCCATTGGATCCGATGGGCCAAGTTATAGGGTACGACGGCCTTGATATGCTCGATATCGATCTCACAGTCTCCTAGCAACCATGCCAGCCCCTGCGCGTACTGCTTGATGGAGGAAGGGAGTCGATTGGAAGCGCAATTCTTGATTTGGTGGCAAAGATACCCCGTATAATGACAGCCCTCTTCACAGCTTTCGACAACCCGTTTCTGGCCGTACCGTTCACAGAAGGACAACTCGGTGAGGAGCATCCGAATAAAGGCGCTGGCGTCGAGGTCCAGCCCTAACTCCTCCATTTCCGCGCGGATCTGATCACGCTCTTGCCTCTGGAAAGACTTGACCCCTAATGCCTCTTCAAGATACTCCCCATAGGCGTTACATACTTCTTCAATCTTGGAGACCTTCTTTTCGTACGGAATCTTGGACTTCAGGATTTGATAAAGATCCTTTTCATACTTGGGATGCCTCAGGGCATGATCTTTTCGCTTATCCTTCCCGATGAGAAAAGAGAGATTGGGCCCCGGATATCTCGATTCCACCATGACATCGAACCGATCCACTAACGGAGCGATAATCGTATTGGTCCCTCCGTCCTGATAGTTGGCGGTGGCAAAAAGACAGTATTCATCGTTAATGATCATCTCGTTCAGGTATTCCCAGTTCCCGCGATCCACCCCGTCCAGGATCATACTCTGTTTGGTTTCTGGAAGACGGTTGATCTCGTCGACAATCTTCACGGGGATTTGGGAAAAATTGGTCCATACCACATCCTCTTCGCCACGGTTCAATTTGCCCAAATCAGGTCTTCCAATAATCTTTTCCTCTGTTTGTTCCGGATGTCCTGACACCTCGCTCCCCCAGATCACACCCAGTGGAAACTGGTAGAGGAGGGAACAGACGTATTCTGCGGAAGTCGTCTTACCCAACCCCGGTTCTCCGATGACTAATTCTTTTCCCTTCTTCAACCCAGTAAGGAGGCTCAACAAGATCGCTGAATTAAATCGCTCCCCCTTAATCTCCATGTCCGGACGGTTAAAATATAGATGTTCACTGATAAACTGATAGACACCCATCGCCTGCTTCTGATATCCGTTCTTCTCCGTACCCACGATTTCTCTCTCTCCTAAACTTTTTCCAGTTGCCAAACCCTGAAACTGCTCATGGGTGACAAAAAACACTTAATCTAAGCTTAACACGACCCGCCCCCCCAAAACAAGATTCGGTTTGCATCCATAAGCAATTCGAATTGTGTGACACACACGAAATAACCCCCTTTCATCCGTCCGGCGCAATAGTCCTAGTACCGATGCCAGCGTCGTTATGACGGCCCTGGACGGCGGCGTCCACTTAATTTGATGGGGGGGGGAGTATAGAGGGGGGTATAAGAAAAGGGGGTCAAAACGGGATTACAAGAGGGAAACGTCACTGCAAAAAAACTGGAAGGGCTTCTTTATACATTCGTCTCAAAGCTTTCCGCGCATCCGGCTGAAGCAAGGGCACGCCGGGCAGCCCGGCCCAGTTCCAGGTCGAAACGATGGGTGGGGGCATAGACCCGGCAGATAGCCACTTTCGCGGGAATGTACTGGAATAATGTTCGGAGGGGTTCCCTCGATATTCTTTTGGAGGCCGGGTCGAAGATCAGAAGGGTCCCTTCCTCCGACGCGTGCCATGGGTTGAGGGGTCTGGGGTCATGGTGGGCCATATCCACGTGGAATTCTATCTCTTTGAGACGATTCGGTAAAAAGGTCTTGATCCTCTGCTTTACCTCCTCGGGTTTCAAAAAAATCGGTCGTCCCATTTCCATTTCTCTCAAGGTGAGTCTCTCTTCGAAGACGCTGCTCCATTTCAACTTCCTCGAAAGCACCTCAGCCCACTTTCCTCCCAGTCGTCTTTCCCGAGGTGACAGAGAAACTTTCCACTCCGATGCTTTCTCCATGACGGACCAATCCGTGAGGAAAAGATATCGGTCGAGCTCCTCCGCCGGATGGAAGGGGCAGAGAATCTCCATCGTCTCTTTGAAAATCTCTTGTAACTGAAGATCAATGGAGCGGGTGGTTCGGTGATAATAGACATTGGAATAAAGATAGAGCCGGGCGTTCAGAAACATCGCTAGTGCATCCATTCCTCTCTTATCCAAAGTTAATCCCTCCTTGCGAAAGGAGGTGTAGTACAAGAGCCGCCTCCAATCCACAGGGCCAATGGAGACACCCGTCATGTAAGCGTCCCGCAACACATAGTCGATGTTATCGAAGGTGAAGATTCCCCGGAAGAGTTGCTGGAGGAAGTTCAACCACCTTGGATGCTTCCGTCCCTCCCCCCGTTGAGGTTTCTTAATCAGGAAGGCGATTTGTTCCGGATCAAGGACTTCGGCCTTTTCGAAGCGTCCGTGGGGACCTCGCCGAATTCCCTTTAAGACGGGAGACATTTTCTCCCGGATGATACGCTGACCGATCTCTTCATGATTGGTGCGAAACCGCGAAAGATATTGCTCATCAAAGAAATGACAGAAAGGCCCATGTCCGGTGTCGTGGAGAAGCCCAGCCAGGCGAAGAAGTTCATCTAAATAGGCAAACGATGGGAGGTCTGCCTTGAAAATCTTGTAGAGAGAGGGATAAAGCTGCTCAGAGAAAGCCCCTGCGACGTGCATCGTCCCGAGGGAGTGTTGAAAACGAGTATGTTCGGCCGTGGGAAAAACCCACCGCGCGCTCTGCAGTTGGAAGATGCGTCGAAGGCGTTGAACCCACGGGGTATCGATCACATCCCTTTCCGTTCTCTCCCCTTCTATCCGGTCCGTCATCACCATGTAGTGATAGATGGGGTCTGCGATCAATCCGATATCCTGGATCGCCGCCGCCCTTTCATGCCCCCGCGGCCTTCGATCACGCACCATCGTTGGAAGGTTCGCTTCCCTTTTCCCCATCTTCAGGATGTTTGAACTCCACCTTGCCGGCAGCCACCTCCCGGAGAGCGGTGACAATGGCCCGGTTGTCTGTATCGGCCAATGGCTTGGCACCCTTCATGATCATCTTCGCCCTTCGAGCTGCGAGGATCACGAGCTCGAACCGGCTTTCCACTTTTTTCAGACAATCTTCCACCGTTATTCTAGCCATCCTTTTCCTCCCATCCTCTTTTATTCTCCTCAAGGATCAAATGCTTACTCTTTCGACACCTTTCCGCGATGATGACCGATTTTAATCTCTCAACCGCCTCCCCAACGCTATCATTGATGATGACATAATGGTACCCTTCCGCCTCCTCCATATCCCTTCTGGCACTCGACAATCGAAACTTGACCATCTCGAGAGAGTCGGCCCCTCTATTGATCAATCGCTCTCTTAGGACTCTTAGGGAAGGAGGCAGGAGGTAGATCAACACGGGTTGTGCAGTGGTATTCTTCACCTTCTTCGCCCCCTGTGTGTCGATATCGAGAATCAGGTCCATCCCTTCCGATTCCAATTTCCTCAAGTCGGGCCGGGGCGTCCCGTAGCGGTTCCCCAACACCTCTGCCCACTCGAAGAATTCATTTTTTTCAATCATTTTCTGGAAGACGGAGTGGGAAACGAAATGATAGTCCTCCCCCTCCTTTTCATTAGGTCGGGGCAAACGGGTGGTAAAGGAGACAGAAAACTGAAGACCCGGCAGCTGCCGGATCAGCTCTCTGACCAACGTGGTTTTTCCCGCGCCCGAGGGTGCGGAAATGATAAAAACCAATCCCCTCCCTTTTTCTCTCATCTTTTGTAATCGCTCAGTTCTGACCGGAAACCCTATTCTCAGGATCGGAGTGGTTTCTCCAGAGGCACGTCCTGGCCAAGGTTTCGGAACGGAGATCACTTCGATCCAACTGCACCCGAGACTGAAGCGTTACCTCATCTCGCACCGGGCTCCCTCTTCGTAGAAAAGACTCACTCGATGTTTTGTACCTGTTCTCGAATCCTTTCCAGCTCAGACTTAATTTCTACTACGTTCTGGGAGATCTCTGCGTCATTGGCCTTCGCACTGACGGTGTTTACCTCCCGATGAATCTCCTGGATCAAAAAATCCATTTTCCGCCCCACCGGTTCGCTCGCTTCCACCAAGGCCTTAAATTGACGCAGATGACTCTCTCCCCGGACAATCTCTTCGGTAATATCCATCCGTTCCGCCAAAAAGGCGACCTCCTGCTGAAAGCGTAGGGGATCGGTTTCCATCCCCTCCAGGAGGGATCGGAGCCTCTCATTTAGCCGGCTAAAACTCGCCTTGAGCCGGGAAGGGAATTGTTGTTTAATTGTTTGAAGCTGTTGGGCGATATGCTCCAATCGCTGCAGGAGATCTTTGGTAAGGGCCTCTCCTTCTAACCGCTTCATGTCGTCCATATTTTTGAACGATTGCTTCAGGATTGGGAGGACCTCCTGCCAATAAGGCTCTATATCCCCCGATTCCTCTTTCGCCGTGATCAAGTCCTTCGCCCCAGCCAGCAAAGCCAACGTGACGTCATCCTTTAGCCGAAGCCTCTCCTTCAAGTCATGAAGGACTCGGTTGTACTGTTCGGCAAGATCAAGATCTACGCTGAGTTGGACTTTTTCCTCTCCGACGCCATCTAGCCTGATCGATACGTCGATCCTTCCTCTTGATACCTGCGATCGGACAATCTCTTTGATACGGTTTTCGAAAAGACTCAAACGCTTAGGAAGTTTGATGTTGATGTCGCAGTACCGGTGATTGACAGATCGAGACTCTACAATCATCTTGCCTAAGGCCATCGTCGCCTCTGCTCTTCCAAAACCTGTCATCGACTTCAACATAAAGGATTTTTTCTCCCCCCCAAATCTTCCACGTATTTTTTTCTGGATTGGTTGAAAAGTGTGACCACTGCCTCCGCTCGATAATCAGGATAGGTCCACTCCAATGGCTGAAAGGACTTATTCCGATAGATAAATGTCAAATCAGCATAGATACCGTCCCGCAGATAGGGCCGATGGGTATACCCTTTGGTCGTAGCGAGGATCACGTGCTCCAGACAAATGTACCCCGGGTCGATGTTGATTCGGCGGCCTCCATCCAGCCGTGCATATTTTTCTTCGAGCCGATTGGTGGCCAGCTTCACATCGGGGAGGATGGGAATGAGAATGAGTCGTCCAAAGGTTATGAAGTAGCGGAAAAGGGGCTTCCCCATTTCATCGGTATAATATTCCGTAAGGTCAAAGGGCAATCTTTCGCTGATCATATCCGTTTTCCCGAAGGTTGAGCGGAGGTCTTCCAATCCGTGGTGAAAGATGTCATCTTCCAAAGCAATGAGGCTCATAAAAAGTTTAGCCGGTTTGGGCTCCTTCGGTTTGCCCATTCTTTTCACTCTCTTTCTTCAGGTAGATGAAAAACTCTTTATTCCCTTTTGGGCCGAGCAACGGAGATTCCGCAACACCGAGTACCCTCAGTCCCAACCCTCGGCTGAAGTGTGAAATCCGATCGATCACTTTTTTGTGCAGCGTCTCGTCCCTCACCACCCCTCCTCTGCCCACTTCCCCCTTTCCGACTTCGAACTGGGGTTTGATGAGACCGAGAATGGCACCCCCCTTTTTAAGAAATCCAAGGAGGTGAGGAAGGAATTTTTCGATCGAGATAAAAGAGGTATCGATGACGGCCAAATCGATCTCTTCCTTGACTTCTGCCCGTCGTAAATAACGGATGTTTTTCCTTTCCAGATTCACAACCCTGGCGTCTTTTTGAAGTCTCCACGCCAGCTGTCCGTATCCCACATCCACGGCATAGACCTTTTCTGCCCCTTTTTGAAGGATGCAATCTGTGAAGCCTCCCGTAGAAGCCCCCACGTCCATCACCACCATTCCCCCGGGGTCGATCGCAAACGCCTTGAGGGCCCCTTCTATCTTTTCGCCTCCCCGACTCACATAACGAGAGTCCCCTTCTTGAACCCGGAGCCGGGCTTCCACATTGATTTGAGTCCCGGGTTTTTCAGTCCTCTTCCCTTCGACAACCACTTTCCCCGCCATGATCATGGCCCGGGCTCTTTCACGGCTTCGGGCTATCCCTCTATCGACCAAAAGCTTGTCAAGACGCTCTTTGGTTACCATCTTACAGGGGGGGGAGAGTGTGACCAAGCCTCCTATCCGGTTGGGAAGCCGCAATTGCCGAAATTCTATTTGGGCTCGGGGACATGTTGGTTCAAGTGGGTTTCAGACCGGTTCGTAGAAGTGGACTCCGACCGTTCTTCTTCCAGCATCCTCCTTACGCCGTTCATGATTCCCTTCTCGTCAATTTCATATTTTTCTCTGAGCAACGCTTGCGGTCCGTGTTCTAAGAAAGTGTCAGGAATTCCTAAACGCTTCACTCGGATGGAAGTCAAACCCCTCTCTTGAAAAAGCTCGAGCACCGCACTTCCAAAACCTCCCTGGAGGACATTCTCCTCAACGGTAAGAACTTTCCCGGTCCTTTTTGCCCAATCGCAAAGGAGGGCTCCGTCCAGGGGCTTAAGAAACCGGCTGTTGATCACAGCTGCCCGAATTCCTGTGTCCGCAAGCTTCTCTGCGGCCCGAAGTGAAGGATAAACTGTGGAGCCAATGGCGACGATCAGAATGTCCTGACCCTCTCTCACCACTTCCCCTTTTCCAATATCGAGCGGGTGGAGGGACGCGTCTCTCTTCACTCCCACCCCTTTTCCCCTCGGATACCGAAAGGCCGTGGGGAAGGGACACTCCGTCGCGGTCTTGATCATGTGCTGGAATTCATTTTCATCTTTGGGAACCATAATGACAAGATTGGGGATGTGCCGGAGATAGGAGAAGTCAAACACACCTTGGTGGGTGGGGCCGTCCTCCCCAACGATGCCTCCTCGGTCGAGTGCAAAGACGACCGGAAGGTTTTGCAGACAAACATCCTGAAGAACTTGGTCGTAGGACCTCTGCAGAAAAGTGGAATAGATGGCAACCACAGGCTTCATCCCTTCAAGGGCAAGCCCTGCGGCGAAAGTAACCGCATGCTGCTCTGCTATACCAATATCATAAAATCGGTTAGGAAACTGGCTTGCAAATACCTCTAAACCTGTTCCGCTCTGCATGGCAGCCGTGATAGCGATCAACCGCTTATTGCCCCTCGCTAATTGGCAGAGCGTCTCGCCAAAGACCTCCGTATAACTCGGAGGATTCTTTTGACTGCTTCCAAATTCACCGGTCTCAATCACAAAGGGCGGAACGCCATGAAAGCGGTCGGGGTTTTTCTCCGCCGGTGGATACCCCTTTCCCTTTTGGGTAATCACATGGACAAGAATAGGTCCCCTCAATTTCTTAATATTCTGGAATGTCTCAATCAGGTAATCCATACGATGACCGTCGATCGGTCCGATATATTGCAGGCCTAATTCTTCGAAAAGGAGCCCGGGTATTAAGAGGCCTTTTAGCGACTCCTCTGCATGTTTGGCAAAACGAAGAAGCTTCTTCCCAATCCGAGGAGGAAGGCTTTCCAAAAAATTCTTTATTTCATTTCGGAAACGGTACGCGAACTGACCCGTCATGAGTCGGTTGAGATAAGAGGAGAGGGCTCCGACGTTTGGAGAGATGGACATCTCATTGTCATTCAGGATGACGATAAGATCTTGATCGATATGTCCCGCCTGATTGAGGCCTTCAAAGGCAAGACCTGCGGTCATAGACCCATCTCCGATCACGGCGATCACCTTTCCCTCTTCGCCTCTGAGCCTCCGGGCTTCCGCCATTCCAAGAGCTGACGAAATAGAGGCACCGCTATGGCCGGAATCGAAGGCGTCGTAAGGGCTCTCCTCTCTCTTCGGAAAGCCACTGATCCCCCCGTATTGCCTCAGGGTATGAAAGCGATCCCTTCTTCCTGTCAAAAGCTTGTGGACGTAACTTTGATGGCCTACATCCCATACGACCTTGTCCCTTGGAAAGTCGAAAACATAGTGGAGAGCGGTAGTCAACTCCACCACACCCAGATTCGAAGCCAGGTGTCCCCCATTTTTTGAAACGACGGCAAGGATCTCTTCTCTTAACTCGTGGCAAAGTTGTTCGAGCTCCTCAGGGTCCAATTTCTTAACATCCCGCGAGGAACCGATTCGATCCAACACTTTCATCATGGCTCGCCCCTATTCTTCCTCTTCCTTGTCCTCGTCTGAGTCAGATTGAGGAGATGGTCCTGAGCTTGCCGATGGGGGTTGTCCTGAGCCTGTCGAGGGATCAAAAGGACGTGCCTTGAGGATCCCGTCTTTACCCTTCGAAAGAATCTCCACTTTTTTCTCCGCTTCATCCAGCTTCTGGTTGCAGAACCGCGAAAGTCGGATTCCTTCTTCAAAGAGCTTCAAGGATTCTTCCAGAGGAATGTCCCCTTCCTCTAATTTAGAAACGATCTTTTCAAGTTTATTCAGGGCGTCTTCAAATTTTTCCTTTGCCATTCCTACCCCTGTCTGCTCTGCTTACCCAAAGCCCCGGAAGGACCTCAAAATTTGCCTAGATAATGATTCTAATTGTTCATTCCCGGAATCGTCAAGCCTTTTCCTTTTTTTCCACAGCGCAGAGCAAAGTTCCTCGGTAGAGTGTCACCTCCACTTTATCTCCCTCTTCCACAAGGGTCACCTCTCTTAGGATTTGTAATGAAGGATACTTGCGGGTAATGCTGTATCCCCTTTGGAGGATAGAAAGAGGGCTTAAAGAATCCAGCTTGCCTAAAATCCCCGTAACCCTCTGCCGCTGAATCTCGACGGAATATTTGGTGCTTTGCACCAGGCGTCTCTTGACCTCCGAAATAACGGACCGAAGGTTTTTTACCCTTTCGACTGGACTTCGAAGAAGCATGCTTTGACTGAGACGCAGGCATTTTTCTTCCTTTCTTTTGAGACCCCATGTCGCGAAAAGATGGAGTCGGTTGGCGAAATCATCAACCCTTAGAAAATATTCCTCCACCTTCTTTCTAGGCTCTCTAAAGATTTTTATCAGATGGGATAAGTGGGTGCGGTATCCCTGTAAGGTTTGCAGCATTTGACTCTCCAAACGACCCTCCAGATAGCGAAGGGTGTTTTCAATTTCCCTTCTATCTCTAACCACCAATTCTGCGGCCGCAGAGGGCGTGGGGGCTCTTAAATCGGCTACAAAATCTGCGATCGTGTAATCGGTCTCATGGCCTACGGCGGAGATGACGGGAATTTTAGAGTGGTAAATCGCTCTGGCCACCGGTTCCTCATTAAAAGCCCATAAATCCTCGAGCGACCCTCCACCCCGGCCAACGATGATGACATCCGCCTCCATCCGTCGATTAAAATAGTCTATGGCTTCAGCGATCTCTGAGGATGCCCCTTCTCCCTGAACTCGGACCGGATAAAGAAGGATATGAAGATTCTCAAATCTCCGCCTGAGAATATGGAGCATATCTTGGATAACAGCTCCGGTCGGGGAGGTAATGATCCCAATTCTTCGCGGAACCATTGGGATCGGTTTCTTCCGGGCCGGGTCAAAAAGTCCTTCTTTCTCAAGCTTCTCTTTCAATTGGAGAAAAGCCAGCTGGAGAGCCCCTATCCCTTTGGGCTCTACCGAGTCTAAGATCAGCTGGTAGTCCCCCCTCTTTTCATAAAGGCTGACCCTTCCTTTGCAAATGACGTGGAGACCGTCTTTAGGAACGAAGCGAAGGGTTCGGGCTTGCGTTCTAAATAGGACAGCACGAACCTGGCTGAAATCGTCTTTCAAGGTGAAATAGATGTGTTGAGAGGGAGGGAGCCGGAGATTCGAAATCTCCCCCTCAACCCACACGTCGGAAAATCGATCCTCAAGAACATCTTTGATCTCTTGAGTAAGTTCGGTGACGGTCAGGATGTACCGAAGGGGTAGCTCCATCTTCTTTTGGTTTCTCCGGGTTTCTTGTGCGCTATTTTTCCTTATCCCCCTTCATCCTCCCTTAAGTCAAGGGAAGAATTAGAAGTGTAATGGTTTCAATATAACAGAAAGGGGTTAAACTGTAAAACTCAAGGATTGACTAAAAACTGGAATAGAGTTATAAATTTCAAATAGTTAAACAGGAGGGTTTGACTTTGGCAGGTTTTTCCCTTGATGAGATGAAAAGAACGGCGAAGGTCATCTTTTCAAAAGCGCTATCTGCAGTCGATCCGTCCAAAATCCTGAAGGAAACCATTCGGATTGAAGGGGATCATCTGTCAATCAAAATAGAAGGGGATTCAGAAAGGATTTTTGACTTAAAGAGGTTTCATAGAATATTTCTTGCAGGCACTGGTAAGGCTTCTAATTCGATGGCCCACGCGATTGAAGAACTCTTTGGAGACCGTGTGACCAAGGGAGTGGTGACCACGAAATATGGACATCTTCTCCCGCTGAAACAAACTCAAAGCATCGAAGCCGGCCATCCTATTCCTGACCGGAAAGGTTACGAGGGAGCAAGAAAGATCCAACGTTTGCTGAAAGAATCTGGACCGGACGATTTGGTGATCTTTCTCCTTTCCGGTGGCGCCTCCGCCCTCCTTCCCTTCCCAGCGGATGGCATTGACCTCAAAGAAAAACAGGAGGTAACGCAGCTCCTCCTAGATAGCGGAGCGGATATCAAGGAAATCAACACGGTGCGGAAGCATATTTCCCGGATGAAGGGAGGCTGGGTTGCCAAGTGGGCTTATCCTTCCACCGTCATCGCGTTCATTCTGTCTGATGTCGTCGGGGACCAATTGGATGTGATCGGCTCCGGCCCCACAGTGCCAGATCCCTCGACTTTTGAAGAGTCCTTGGAGATTCTGAAGAAATATGATTTGCTCAACGAGGTGGCACCTTCCGTCCGAAAACATCTCCAGTCAGGAAAAGAAGGAAAAGTTGAAGAAACACCCAAACCCGGAGAGGCGGTCTTCGAGAGGGTCTCGAACATCCTTATTGGATCGAATATTCTTGCTCTCCGTGAAGCGAAGAGAGAAGCGGAATCGCTTGGGTTTAACGCCATCATCCTCTCCTCTTCGATCGAGGGGGAGACCCGAGAGGCATCTCGATTTCATGCGGCGGTAGCAAAAGAAGTCATTTCCAGTGGCAATCCCGTCCCAAGGCCCGCTTGCATCCTTTCTGGAGGCGAAACCACTGTCACCATAAAGGGCAAGGGTCAAGGAGGAAGAAACCAGGAGTTTGCCCTGGCCGGAGCCTTAGAAATCAGCGGGATTGAAAAGATTGTCCTTCTGAGTGGGGGGACAGATGGAACGGACGGCCCCACAGATGCATCGGGCGCGTTGGCTGACCACACGACCGTCCAAAGAGCCGAAACCATGGGTCTGAATCCCAACGTCCATCTCGAGAACAACGATGCCTACCCATTTTTTCAAAAATTGGGAGACCTTTTGATCACTGGACCCACTCACACCAATGTGATGGATGTGAGGATAATGCTGGTAGATTAAGAATCAATGAGAATGTCAAATGGGCAAGACCAAAGTTCAAATCAAGTTCAAATTACCAATTTCAAATCTAAATATTCTAACTTACGTTGTCGGTAACTCGATTATCCCCCTCCCCCCTTGTGGGAGAGGGCGGGGTGAGGGGAACACAGCTTCTTCACCCCCACCTCGATCCCCCCATCAAGGAGAGGATAACCCTGGGTAATTTTCATGGTTCGTGGGTGACGAACGAATAAAGGCCTTGGTTCTTATTCCCAACTTTAGAGAAAGGAAACTGCCGATGTATGAGATCGCTGTACACTCCCACTTCTCCGCCGCCCACCGATTGCAGTATCTGCATGGAAAGTGTGAAGCGCTTCACGGTCACAACTGGAAAGTGGAGGTCTCTGTTGTGTCCAATCGATTAGGAAAGGAGGGGGTGGTGATCGATTTCAAAGTTTTGAAACAGAAGGTGGAAAACGTCCTGAAGCCTTTGGATCATACCTTCCTCAACAACCTTCCTTTTTTTTCAGGGATTGAACCTTCTTCCGAAAATATTGCAAAATATATTTTTAGGAGATTAAAAAGTGAGTTGAAGGGACATCCTGGGACCCTCAAGAAGGTGACCGCCTGGGAGTCGGAGACCTCCAGCGCCACCTATTCCGGGAGGTAACCATGAATGACATTCAGAATCAAAGGGATCATCGAAAAATCGAGATCAACAAAGTCGGGGTAAAAAACATCCGTTATCCCATCACGGTGTTGGACAAAGCGAAAGGCTTCCAACACACCGTGGCCAGCGTCAATATGTATGTGGGCCTTCCCCATCGATTTAAGGGCACCCATATGAGCCGTTTCGTGGAGGTCCTCAACAAGTACAAGGGGGATATTGCCATCAAGACCTTCTCAAAAATTTTGACGGAGGTCAAACGGAAGCTAAGGGCAAAGACCGCTCACCTGGAAGTGGAATTCCCTTATTTCATAGAAAAAGAAGCTCCCGTCACGGGGTCGAAGAGCCTGATGGAGTATATCTGCCGATTCTGCGGGTCGAGCAACGAAGAAGAGGACTTTTATGTCGGGATCATTGTTCCCATCACCACCGTATGCCCTTGTTCGAAGGAGATTAGCGAATTCGGGGCACACAACCAAAGGTCCCTCGTTACGGTGAACCTGCGATTCAAGAAATTCATCTGGATCGAAGACATCATCCAGCTGGTGGAGGAATGCGCCTCCTGCGATCTTTATTCCATCCTGAAGAGGCCGGACGAAAAATTCGTCACCGAAAAAGCGTACGAAAACCCGATGTTCGTCGAGGATGTGGTGAGAGAGATTGCAAAACGATTAAAGAAGGACGCGAATATCACCTGGTTTACGGTGGAATCCGAGAACTTCGAGTCGATCCATAATCACAGCGCCTACGCCTATGTGGAGAGAGGAAATAACGCCTAAATTTCAACGTATTAAGTCAGCCACCTTCACCCCGAGTGGGGGATCCTTGCCCTAACCCATTCAAGGTACTCTTTAGCGAAGACACGAAATTTGATTGGGTCGAGGTCTTTTTTCACGTCAAGGCGTTTGTCTTCCGTAATCCCCGCTTTCTTCTTGGCGATCACCTTCTC
>DASPPQ010000218.1:0-6918 GCA_035625415.1 Thermodesulfobacteriota bacterium | reverse complement strand
GGTCTCTTTTACATTTTAACGAACTCATGAACTCAAAAATGGGTCGAATAATGGTATCTGGTCCTTATTACCTTCAGCTATCGTTCATTGAAACTTAAGTTTTCAGATGATTTAGAATCAGGCTTTTGAGCAACAGCCCGTTTACTTTAGTGGTTGGTGTATACTTTTTTAGGCAAAATAACAAGACACGATGGTGGCAGCTTTCCGATGATCTTACATCTTAAGTCTCCTTTTGTGCAACATTGAGCGGTTGACAGGTAGGAAGCTTTTCACTATATCCCCGCAGCTATCAACCTCTGGAAGCTGCATCACAGGGATTTTGCCTAATTACAGAAGAGGGTCCAAACTTCCCCCGAGCTAGTTACTGTTTCATGCAAGGGCGCTGGCCGATTTAGGTTGAGAAGGGGCTGTGGGGTATGTTTGGTGCTGATTGAGTGTTGGCTTATCCTGTAACGATCGGCTGACGGATTTCGATCATGATGCAAGATTTAATTTGATAGTCGTCACTTGTAATACTGGCCCGAGACCTTCGTTCATATCGTGGGGGCCTTCTCCTTGACTTGCAATTCCTTTCTTTATATATTCAATCCGTCCTGAAGCAAGCTTTGATCATTCAAATACTATACGGATTTTTCGGGTATTATTTCCTGAATCGAAGCTGTTACCCTTAGGAAACCGAGAGGGGAGAATCGTAGTGAGAAGCTATCACAAAGGGTTTACTCTCTTTGAGGTAATCATAATAATCATAATTGTTGGCTTATTAGTGGCGGCGGCAATTCCTAAATACATCTCACTGACCGCAGCGGTAGAGCAGGGAAATGTAGAGGCGGTAATCGGTGGCCTCAGGTCAGCCCTTACCCTCGATTCAGCAAAACAGATTGTGAACAATCAACCAATAACTGCCCATAATCCGTTCGATGACCTGGCCGTTAAACCATCAAACTATGCCGGCGCCTTTCCTGATGTGGATTTATCCAATTGCCCACCCGGGGAATGGGCCTACCAGTCGGGTGACCCTGGATTGAATGGCAACTGGGCTGTTGTTTGCTACAGGCCAAACGCAACGTTATCACAGGCATTCAGCTGGGGTGGTGTGCAGTGGATTATTTTAGTGGTCAATCCAGTTCTAAATGCAAACGGTGTGACGGTCGGGTTAACTTTAGATTATTATCCCCCTGCCCCCATATGGTAGGATCTCCAACATAGGCAAGAAGGAATATACTCCAATGCGTTCTCTCTTTGCCCAGGTTTGATTCGTATCTATATTTTCTTCGGCGCATTCTTCTGGACAGAAACCTCGATCGTTACAGCAATCAACTTGTTCATTTCTTTTCTGTACTCGATCGAGACCTGCATCTCTTTCTTCAAATCTCCAAAGGTCATAGCTGTTTTGCCTTTAGCAATCTTCGTTTTGCTATTGATAACAAAGGTCCAGCTTTTCTCCTCGCCCATCGTCTTGCCTTTGACTAAAACGGTTTTTACCCTTTCATCTACCCTTTCAATCACGCCAAAAAACTTTTCCATCGTTTGCATCGTCGGTCTTCCGGGCGCAGTCGATGCGGGTGCCTCCGGTGCAGGCTCTGGTGCGGGCTTTCGGATCGCCATAACTCCTGAAACAAAGGTAATCAGAGCAAGAACGGTCAACAAAAATGCCATCTTCTTCATTCCACCCTCACCTCCTTTTCATTAACGCCTTTTAAGATCTTCTAGAGAATACTCGATTTTTATATCTTAAGATAGGGTGAAAAATCAACGTTAATTGACAAGCCATACTAACCCAGAATAACAGTGCTTTGGACGAGACCGGCGCCCGTGTTGTCTCTTTCCAGCGCCGATTCTTCAGCAGACGGCAAATAACTTAATGTCACCGGTTGAGAGATGGGTTCTGACACCGCAAAGCTGCTTTCCTCGTAAGACAGAGATCAAACTCACTTCTCCTGGCATACATTCGAGCTTGTTTTTCCTTCTTAAGTTGATAAAGGATACGCGTAGTGCCGAACCCTGAATCAGAGGGAAAACGGTGGTTCCAAACCTTGGCAATTATGGGGGGTGGAGTTATTCGGAGGGAGAGGGGAATTGGATAAATATACCAATGTGCTTTAGAAGCAACGTCCGCCCTCGACTATGGATGCAGGTTATTACGTATTCAATAGCGGTTTGGTAAGGTTGAGAGCGGGCTATGAAGGGGTGTTTGGTACTGGTTGAGTGTCGAGTTCCTCCATAATCGGACATTTTTGGAAAGCATGCTTGATAGCAATTGATAATTGGTAAGCTAGGTACACAATTTAGCTGCTTAAGCAGACTCTTTTCTCCCGATGGATTCGACCATTAGGGTCTTTAATTAATCGGCAGCCTTGAGCACCTCAATCTGAGCTTCTTCTGCGGTGGCGAGCTCGGCACCTTTTTTCTCATTCACCCGTAGGAGAATGTAGATCCCAACGATGAAGAATACGGTGATGGAGAGGATGCTTGCGCGCGGGTTGTGGGTCAGCGTACCGACGATGCCATAGAGAAAAGGACCAAGGATTCCTGCGAATTTTTCACTCAAGCCGTACAGTCCGAAGAACTCCCCCGACTTGGCGCGCGGGGTCAACGAAGCGTAGATCGAGCGGCTGAGCGCCTGGGTGCCGCCCTGCACTGTGCCAACTAACCAACCAATCATGAAGAACTCTGCCTGGCTCTTGAGGAAAAGGCCCCAGACCGGTATGATGGTATAGAAGACCAGACCCAGGATGACCGCTCGCTTGCTATCCAGCTTTTGCACCCGACGAAGAAACAGGCGGCGCCCCAACAGCAAAGAGAAAACCACACCCAGCATCTGGTTCCCCAGCATCATGCTGAAGGTGAGCGGGATGCTCACCCCCCCGTGCAGGTTCGCATACAGCCCCATCAATGGGAAGGTCACCCCAGTCCAGATGAGCATGGAGACGAAAACGCTTCGCCACCGGTTGGTTGGGACGGGGATACGACCGTATATGACCGAATAGGGATAAGCTACGAACTGTGTCATCAGCAGTGTACTGATCAGCACCGGCGTGTCCAGTCCCAGCACTGCGCCGTAGGCCGTTGCGAGGAGAATGATCGCTCCGATGCCTTCCATGTAAAACCAAAAGGCGATAAGCATCTTGAACATCTCGCGGTAGCGGGCGGCATCCCGGACAGTGTTGGCAAGCCGGGTGAGCGAATCGAGGATGGCACTGCCCCGGCTGCCGCGTGCCAGTGGCGTGGCAGGTGGCTCATTGACGTTGAGGATGAGTGGAATGGTGAAGACAATCCACCATACCCCTACGGAGAGGAAAGCAATACGAACCGCCAGCGTGCTGTCGATGCCTATTTTGTCCGAGAACAGGTAGAGGGCAGTGTTCAGCGCTAGCAGCAGCCCACCGCCCACATAGCCCATGGCATAGCCCAGGCTGGAGACCCGGTTCATATCTTCCTTAAGTGCTACATGCGGCAGTAGACTGCTGGAGAGGCCTAGGGCAATGTTCATCGCAACTTGGGTCACGAAATACAGCCCCAATCCAAGCTTCCACATGCCAGTCACCAGGATAAACATCAGCGAGGACCCCAGGCTTGCGGGGATGGTCGTAATGATCAGGAGGCGCTTGCGCATCCCGGTGATATCGGCATACGTGCCCATAATCGGCGCCAAGATCGCCGACACCAGCAGGGAGAATGATACCATCAGGGCGAAGACATTGGAGGCAGTATCCCTGGCGAACACTTTCACCGCTTCACTGGGAGAGGCGCCCATTGCAATGAAAGATGTGGTGGCGATGGCGATGAAATAAGGCGGAAAGAAACTTGTGGCGGTGGTGGTGATGTAGGCGTGGTTCGCCCAATCATACCATGCCCAGGAAATGACGCGGCGGTTATAAGCTTTTTGCCTCTGGGGATCGGATAAGGCAGTGGATGACTCCATCATTTGCTCCTGTTTACAACAATCTGCCGGGCAACTTGCACAAGCTCTGGTATTGAATTAGCCTGCAACAATATACCCAATCGTCTCGAATATCACAACATAATCCATAACTGAAAGCTAACAAGAACGGTGAGCCGATCAAATACCTGTGGCACACATTTCACCGGTATACTGTCTCTCTAATGGAGATCGTCAACCGTTAATGTAGACTGATCCTCACTTTTCGTTGGTGGAAAACGAGAATTGACGAGGTAAAAAGTCTATTTGTGGGGAGCGGGTGGGGGGAACAAGTTAATCGTAACCCGCTTTGCATTAATTCTCTTAATTATTCATATTTCTATGTAATCGATAAATCGAATCGTTCGATTCACGGATACGATTCTTTTGGGAGGAGGCTTTCAAATCGAAAGTGTTTTCAGCTCTCCCATTCCAATCATGCGCAATATGTTTCCTGCCGAACCCAATATTTCTTTCTCGAGATCCTGTTGAGATTGTATCGTGAGAAGCAGGCATTTCAGCTTTGAGAATTCACTCGTGTCCATGAAACGTCTAATTACTCCCTCCACTTCCTCGAGAGATATTTCCCTTAAATGAGTTAAAGCCCCGCGGAGTTCATCCCTTGTCAACCGCTCTTTGATATCAAATTCTCGCAATCGTATACGGGAATGGAGGTTGTCGATTAAGGTTACCTCTCCTGACAAGGCGAAGAGGGAGACGCTCCGCATCCCACTCAGAATTACCTCTCGTCTCTGCTCGTACTCCAAATCAGATCGAGTTTTATAGTCCAGCTCGCCGAGGGTCCGCAGATTTCTTAAAAGAGTGATCTGATTTCCCTTAGATTGAAACCATGGAAACGGTATACGCTGGTGGTACGCCTCTCCCCTGTCTCTTAGCTTTCTCTTTGCATCTATCTCTTGCAATGTGTATCCGAATTTCGAGTACAAACTCTTGGCCAGAAATGCAAATTCCATAATCTCTCTGTCGCGCCGAGAGTCCCGATGATAACACTGCCTGTATTTCCCTTCCAGGAGTTGCTTGACTCCCCTGATCTTTGTGAGTTGGTCCTGAATGTGTTTATAGGTTTGGCGAATGTGGGTAATGATTTCCAGTGGAACGATCCTCTCCGGGGTAATCATCAAGCATAACTCCTGAAATTGATCCATTGCCTCCCTAAGGTCAAAATGGATATTTTCCATGATTTGTTCTAAGCTTGCCGCATATGCTTGAAAGCTCCCTCTTTCCACGGTTCACCTTCAAATATCTCTGTTCAAATTTCCCTTTTCAATGGGATGCATTCTGACGATTTCAATTGGATTCTTTTTATCCCCCAAAGTCCTTTTATCCTCCCTCTAATTTCTCGCTTACGACCCGTTTAAAGGCTTCAACCACTTCGGGATCAAATTGTTTGCCTGTTTTGGCTACAATCTCCTGAAATGCCTCCCAGGGCGGCATGCCTTTGCGGTAAGGACGGTCCGTTGTCATCGCATCATAAGCGTCCGCTACCGCGATCACACGGGCTCCCACTGGTATCTTTTGAGTGCCTCCGTTATTATTATGCTCAAGCGTTTCCGCAAAATACTTGTGGTGAGCGATCACAATTGGCACAACCTCTTTAAGCACTGACCCTACGGCAGAAAGGATATAAGCTCCTTTCACAGTATGCAAATCCATCACCTCTTTTTCCTCCGTGCTCAGTGCGGCAGCTTTGCTTAAGATCTCACTGCTGATTTCAATCTTTCCAATGTCATGCAGTAAACCCGAGACCCTGATGTTTTCAACCTCCGGCCGGGGCAACCCCAAAGCAATCGCAATTTCCGTCGCCAATTCGGAGACACGGACGGAATGACCCTTCGTGTAGCGATCTGTGGATTCGAGGTACTTCGACAGGATTTCTAAGACGCCAATATATGCGTTTTTCAATTCCTTGACCCGTTGTTCGTTTTTTTCGTAAAGAGTCCCAACCGTGAAACTCACCAGGATGAGAAATCCACCCCACGAGGAAAGCTGTGCAACTCCTGTCAGTGTTTCCTTACCGCCAAAAAAGCGCTGAGGGAAGGCCAGGACGCAGATCAGCACTGCAAGAATCGAGAAGACCGCGGCAAGGACACCCATCCGACGCCCGAGAAAATACCCTGCCGTAAGCACGGGAAGATAGTAAAAGTTTAGGATGATGAACTTTTCCTCAACGAGGTATGTCCCAATGAAGGCAGCCATAAGGATAACAACAACCAAAATCTTTTCAAAATGCCGCAGGATCAATTGCTTGAATTGCTCCATTACCGTCTCTCCTTTTTTGTGGCAGCAACCGCGTCACCACCAGAGTTAATAGCTGCGAACACAGTCAGCCCTGCCGGTTGTGGCGGACAGGTGTCCCAAGATTACTCGTCGCTCGCCTTTATCCGCCTTCTTCCTTGTACTGAGCAAAGATCATGCCAGCTCTTCGGGAAATTCATAACCACTTAAAACTCCACCACTTTTAAGATTATTGTTTCGACGTAAGATCCACCCGTATACCAAAATTGTCCCTCCCATTTGAAGCTAGTGTAGTGCGTCCAACACTTCTTTACATAAGTTCAGAAGCTGTCATTCCTGCAAAAGCAGGAATCCAGTTGAAATCATTGGATTCTGGGTCAAGCCCGGAATGACATTCAAAGTAAAGGGACTTCTGACGCAGTACACTAGTAAAAACACACGAATTAGAGGCTGCGAATTTGCGTTAATTATTGTTGTGTTCCTTAAGACAAAAAACGGCATTTCTTTACTCTTACCCGATATCCAATTTCTAAAAATTGCTTTGGAAGTCAATTGGCTTAGTTGCCAACACGCGCTTGGCACGGAATTTGCCCATCGAAATATAGATATTTCAAAGGGAGGTCTCCCGCACTGGATGGAGACAGTCCAGTAGGAAACAGACCTTTAGTGGCAGAGGTGGATAATAAGTCATTTACGCCCTTTCTTAACAAATTGAATTTATCGCTTCCTGAGTTTATTTCAGG
>DASPPQ010000217.1:0-19437 GCA_035625415.1 Thermodesulfobacteriota bacterium | reverse complement strand
CGAGAGTGCAAAAATACCCCGGAAGGCGGTCAGGGGAGCTGGGACATTCTTAAAAGTGAAATAGTGGTAGAGGGCTTCGTAGTTGATTTCTCGCTGATAGCTTGGGTTGGCCAAAATCGCTTTGATTTCAGACCCGAAGATGATCTGATCCCCGATCATCGTATAAAAAATGGGCTTTACGCCCATCCTATCCCTGATGAGAATGAATTTCTCCTGTTTTTCATCCCACAGGGCTACGGCAAACATCCCATTTATTTTATGTACAAAATCTTTTCCATATTCTTCATAGAGATGAACAATCACCTCAGTATCGGAATGATCCGTATAGAAACTGTGTCCCCTTTCTTCCAATTCTTTTCTCAGTTCTTGAAAGTTGTAAATCTCTCCATTAAAAACAGTCCAGATACTTCTGTCTTCGTTATGGATAGGTTGATGTCCTGTCGTGACATCAATAATACTCAACCGTCTTATACCTAGGTTTATTTTTCCGTCAGAATAAAATCCATCTTCGTCAGGGCCACGATGAAAAATGGAACCGGCCATTCCTCTGAGTACGACGTCATTTCTCGGACCTGTGAACCCGCAAATTCCGCACATAATTATGAATTGACCGAATGATAATCTGCCCTTGCAGACTGCCAGTCTCTGCAATTTCTACAATTTTCTGGAAGTGCCTCAAATTTCTTAGAGGCGTGAAATTGCCTGATTCTTTTGAGATCGCCATTCCAGACTTCTTTTAGAGACCGCTCATTCACATCTCCCGCAACATATTTTGCATCTAAATCCACTGCACAGGTTACAACCTTTCCTGTGTCTGTAATGGACATCGTCCGCATTGCCCAGTAGCAAGGCCACCTTTCTTTATTGTCAAAAACCAAATTGGGAGCATCGATCAACCCTGCCCAGCTTACCTTTGGTCTTATTTTTACCATTGCACCTTGTCTTTTCCAGAAGTCGATAAACGCTTCTTTTTCTTTCGAATTATCGTCCATTTCAACGAATTGAACAAACACCTCAGGTTTCTCTGAATTCACTCTTTTTTTGAGCTCGATCAGATGCATTGTATTTTGAACCGCTTTTTCATAGTCTCCCCCAACCCTTATCTTTGCATAGGTTTCGGGCTTAAAGGCATCGATTCCGATATAGATGGCATCAAGACCCGATTGGATCAGACTTTTGGCTGCCCCAGGGTCCAATAGATTTGCATTCGAATTTAAAACCACGTCAGTTAAACCTTTATTCTTTGCGTAGATTATCATTTCAAATATGGATGGCTTCCTTTTTTTCAATATCAGCGCTTCCCCGAAAAAGACCATCCAGACTCTAATATTCCTGTCCACTTCGGCGATCTCATCAACGATTTTCGTGAAAAGATTCCATGGCATAATGCCTTTTTTCCTTTTCATTTCCTTATGGACACACATCGAGCACCTTAAATTACAATAGCTGATGGTATCGATCAGGACCACCTTAGGAAAGTCACCGGCATCATCAACTCTGCCTTGTTGCCTCTGATCTTCAAATATTTTATTAGCCAGGGAGCTCATGACCTACCTACTGATAATGTCTATGAGAGTTTTGGCAACGTAATCCACTTCTTCATCTTTCAACGCCGGGTATAACGGCAAAGAAATCGTACCCGATCCTATCTTCTCCGCGCAGGGGAAATCCCCTTCTTTATAACCAAATGCTTCCCTATAATATTTAAGAAGGTGAATCGCTCGGAAATTCACTGCAACACCGATGTCTTTGTTCTGGAGACCCCATAGAACGGAATCCCTTTCCTCCGACGGAACAATGACCGGAAAAAGATGTCTCGCATGTCTTGAATTCGGTAATGTTTCCAAAATCCTGATACCTTTCAAGCCACGCAACCTTTCTTCATACATATTCCAGATTTTATTTCTTCTCTCCCAGAGCTGATCGATCCTCCTTATTTGGCCGACAAGCAGTGCGGCATGTATATTATCCATGTTATATTTCCAGCCTAGGACGGGCATATCCCAGTGTTGATACTTTTTCGTATATCGATCTGCCGCTGATTTGTCCATCCCATGGAGCCTGAGCATTCTCAAAAGCTCTGCCTTTTCAGAATTGTTTGCAGCAATCGCCCCCCCTTCACCAGAAGTGATGTTTTTTGTGGCATAAAAGCTAAAACATGCGGCGTCGCCAAGCTGTCCGGCTTTGATGCCATCACGCGTGCCCTCAACACAATGAGCCGCATCTTCTATAACAATTAGCCCGTGTTGATCAGCAATCTTTCTTAATCTTTTCATATCACACATCTGTCCATAAAGATGGACAGGCAGGATTGCCTTTGTATTCTTAGTAATTTTATTTTCAATAAGTTCTGCATTTATATTGCCTGTGTTTTCTTCGACATCTACAAAAATAGGGGTTGCGCCAACATGCAGCACAGCATTCGCGGTTGAGCAAAAACTCATCGGCGTGGTGATGACTTCATCCCCCTTGCCTATCCCCCAGGCAAGCAGGCTTAATTGAAGGGCTGCGGTACAGCTCGTAACGCCGATTAAGTTTTTTACGCCAAGATACAGTTGGAGCTCATTCTCAAACTCTTTAACAACATCCCCAGTTGTGAGGAAGATGGATTCCAAAACCGTATTTACTTTTTCTATATCGTTCCTATCGATAGAATGTCTAAAAAATTCGATCTTCATTTCTTGATACCTTTCGACACGGTTTAAATAGCCGAATTCCTCAAGAGCCTGGCAATGGCCAGCCAAAAATCTTGATGCTCTTCTACATACTCTATTTTGTGGATTTGGTTCGGATGTACCAGTCGATCGTTTTCTTTAGCCCTTCTTCAAAATCAGTCTTTGCTCTGAATCCAAATTCCTTTTCGGCCCTTGACGTATCCAGCATTCTTTTTGGCTGTCCATCGGGCATTGTATTGTCCCACAAGATCCTGCCTTTGAAACCCGTAAGCTTCACGACAAGATCTACTAAGTCCTTTATGGATATTTCGAAACTGGCCCCAAGATTAACAGGGTCTGGCTTGTTGTACTTTTCGGATGCAAGGAGAATACCTTCTGCGGCGTCCCCGACATAAAGGAACTCTCTTGTAGGTTTTCCTGTTCCCCAGACCGTTATTTCCCTATCCTTATTTTCTATCGCATCAACACATTTCTTGATTAAGGCTGGTATCACGTGAGAGGATTTGGGATCAAAGTTGTCGCCAGGACCATAAAGATTGACGGGCAGGAGATAGATTCCATTGAAATCATATTGCTGCCTGTAGCCTTGCGCCTGAACTAAAAGCATCTTCTTTGCGAGTCCGTATGGCGCATTTGTTTCCTCGGGATAGCCGTCCCAGAGATTTTCTTCCCTGAAGGGAACTGGAGTGAACTTGGGATAGGCACAAATGGTACCAATAGCGACAAACTTCTCTATTCCTGCCTGCCTTCCAAGATCCATCATCTGAACGCCCATCATGAGATTTTCGTAAAAGAATTTTCCTGGATTTGCACGGTTCGCTCCTATCCCTCCAACTCTTGCAGCGAGGTGGATAACGATATCAGGCTTGGAATCTTCATATACTTTCTTGCAAGCTTCGTAATTGACGAGGTCATAATCCTTACTTCTTGGTACGAAGATACTCTTGCAACCCCTTCCCACCAGTTCCTTGACTACATAGGAGCCCAGAAAACCTGCTCCGCCCGTTACGGTAACTTTTTTTTTCTCCCAAAAACCCAAGGGCACCTCAGGTTGAGGTTAACGATCCCCCAACCTAAATCTTTAGAGAACTTCTAATAATTCCCAATTCGTCACTCCCGCCCCGTATCCAGTACGGGGTAAACTCCGGCGGGAGTCCAGTTATGTCAAGGGCTTATGGATTCCTGCCCAGACTTCGCCGAGGCGAGCTTTCGCAGGAATGACATTCTTAGAGGTAGCCTTTATTTTAACCTACTTTTCGTTGTTTGATAATCTCCGGATGACATCTTGACATCTCTTCATTTCTTCGAGGTCTTTGATGTCAGCATCGACCATTAATTTCACCAGCTCTTTAAATTTGACTTTGGGTTCCCAAAGCAATTTTCTCTTGGCCTTCGAAGCGTCTCCGAGGAGTGAATCTACCTCCGTAGGCCGGAAATAACGCGAATCAATCTCCACATATTCCCTCCAGTCCAGCCCTTTGTAATTGAAAGCCTCTTCCAAGAATTCTTTCACTGAATGGGACTCCCCTGTGGCGATCACATAATCGTCTGGCTCATCCTGCTGGAGCATCAACCACATGGCTTCGGCATAGTCTCCAGCAAATCCCCAATCCCTTCTTGCATTCAGATTGCCGAGATAAAGTTTTCTTTCCAAACCTAATTTAATCCTTGCCAGCGATCGGGTGATCTTCCGGGTGACAAAGGTCTCTCCTCTCCTTGGCGACTCGTGGTTGAAGAGGATTCCATTGGACGCGAAAATGTTGTAAGCCTCCCTGTAATTAGTAACCATCCAGAAGGCATAGACCTTTGCCGCTCCATAAGGACTGCGAGGTCTGAAAGGTGTTGTTTCACTTTGGGGAGGCGGGGAATCGCCAAACATCTCACTGCTTGACGCCTGATAGAACTTCGTCTTAATGCCGCTCCTCCTTATCCCTTCTAACAATCTTGTAGCCCCAAGCCCTGTCACATCACCTGTAAACTCGGGCATGTCGAAGCTTACCTTTACATGACTCTGAGCCCCCAGATGGTAGATCTCTTCCGGCTGGATGTTATAAATCAAATTGGTTAATTGACCGGAATCGGAAAGATCACCATAATGTAGGAAAATTCTTGCTTTGGGATCATGCGGATCAATATAGAGGTGATCGATCCTCTCCGTGTTAAACGTGCTGGCCCTACGGATCAAGCCGTGAACCTCATAGCCTTTCTTGAGGAGAAATTCTGCCAAATAACTGCCATCCTGGCCGGTAATACCTGTAATCAGTGCTTTTCTCATTCCTTTTCCTTCTAATTACCTCCCATATGCATCATCGAATCTTTCAATATCATCCTCTTCGACGTAATCGCCGTTCTGGACTTCGATGATTTGAAGAGGAATCTTACCCGGATTTTCTAAACGGTGTTTCACCGAGATAGGAATAAATGTGCTCTCATTGGGATGGACATCGAAAACTTCTTCTCCCCTCGTGACTCTGGCCGTTCCAGAAACGACCACCCAATGCTCACTCCGGTGATGATGGATCTGAAGACTCAATTTGGCCTGCGGATGAAGTACGATTCTTTTGATTTTATATCGGTTGCCTTTTTCCAATACGGTATAATTTCCCCACGGTCTCTCCACGGTACGATGGACCAGATGCTCTTCTCGATGACTCTTTTTCAAGGCTTCGACAACCTTCCTTACCTCCTGAACCCTCTCCTTCGAGGTCACCAGGGTCGCGTCCGGAGTATCTACCACGACCGTATCTTTAAGCCCGATAGTAGCCACAAGCCTTTCCCCGGAGAAAATGATGGAATTTCTGCTCCCGATATCGATTGTATTCCCCTTTAAAATATTCCCCGCCTCATCTTTTTCTATAATATCGTCCAAGGCAGTCCAACTTCCTACATCGGACCACCTGAATTGGGCAGGAACCATCAAGATATTTTCACTCCGCTCCATCACACCGTAGTCAATCGAAATACTCTCTATCGAATCATAAAGGTGTCTGATTTGATTTGTTTGCTCCGATTGATTCGTTGGTGTGAGCGGTTGAAAAAGAAAGGCTTCCATTTCTTCGAAGCTTCTGAAAAGAGAGGGAAGGTGTCTCTTGATCTCCGACAGGATTTTAGAAGTCTTCCATACAAAAATGCCGGAGTTCCAAAAATAGCTACCATCTAACAGGTAGGTTTTTGCGGTCTGGAGATCAGGCTTTTCAAAGAAGCGTTCAACACTTAACAGACCGCCTCTCTCCGTTCCTGAAATCTTGTCCACTTTGATATATCCATATCCAGTTTCAGGTCTATTGGGTTTGATCCCAAAGGTAACGAGATGGTCTTCCTTTGCTCCCTGGACGGCCAGTCCCAAGTCGGTTAAAAATTTATCCGTATCAGGGATGGCATGATCGGAGGGCATCACAGCCATCACCGATTCAGGAGAGAGATGGTGGAGATAAACAGCGGCCAGGCCTACAGCGGGGGCTGTGTTTTTCCCGATAGGTTCCTTGATGTATCTGATCTCTTTAGTCCAAGCCCCCAAGGCTTCGAGATGAAATCTTATATCCTGAGCTTTATCTTCAGTTGTAACAATCCAAACATTCTCTGGAAGGAAAAAACCGCTGACTCGTTTAATCGTCTGCCGAAGAAGTGACTCTTCTCCTGCAATCTGTAACATCTGCTTCGGCCAGGTCTCACGACTTAAAGGCCAGAATCGCGAGCCTGAACCCCCGGCTAAAATGATACAAAAAAGATTTGAATCATTCATCTTTTACGTCAGACCCCCTCACCCCCTCCCTCTCCCCGGCGGGGAGAGGGGAAGAGTGAGGGATGTTGCAGGGTCTCGGTTAGTCATTTAAATTATTCTTTATAACAAATTTACTGGGATTTGTCTAATCTGTGTAAACCCTTGGAAATTCAAGTTATTCGCTTACGACGCAAACGTTATATGATGAATTTTACATCCGCCGACTTAAACGTCATGGCCCCGGAGAGTGACAAATGCAAGCTGTTTGATATTTTTATTTTATGGATTCTTTTTCTGTCAACGAGTGGTTTTCTTCGTCTCTTTTGACATGTTTCAGAGAACAAGGACAGGACTTCAGGGGCAACGATTAACAAAATCCTTGATCGTCTTGATCAAAGTGTCTCTCTCGGCATACCTCTTCCCCTTATCAACGCTTTCCCTTCTTTCCAGCATCTCTCTCACGGCTGATTCGAGATCCTCTATATCATAGACGATTTTTATGAATTCGTTCCCGACCAACCGCTGCGCCAGCTCCACTTGATGGTCGTCGAAGTGCTCCCCGAAACGCTGACTTCGCGGAACAACCACGATGGGAACATGAAATCTTAGGGCATTTAAGATCGTCCCGGCCCCACCGTGCCCAACGACCAATGAAGCGTTCCGAAAATAAAAAAGACTCTCTTGATAGGAGGTATGACTAAAATGTTTGGCATTCTGTGGTTCAAAGGGGACCGACCCAATCTGCATAACGACTTCCTCATCCAATCGGCCTGCCACCTCATCCATCTTCCTGATCAGCCGAGTGAATTCGTTTACTTTCACCATGGTCCCTATCGTGACGAAGATCAAATTAACCTTCCTCCATAGACCGCTTTCGGACCTGCCTTTTTCAAAAGCTCCGGCCATTGGACGAGAAACAGGTCCACCACGGGATAGAGAACTTTCCCTGTTAAGGACAAGTCTTTCACCCTTGTCAATGTTTCCAAATAGATTAACCTTGCTCGGAACAATATTTTCCCCAAGTAGAATGCTGGAATAGCTATTTCAGCTCCTGTCGAAAATAGAATCGATGGCTTTTCAATCCAAAAGATCCGGATGAGCTGGAAAATGTTCACGACGGCTGTAAGGAAAACTGCCATCAAAGAGGTATAGCCCAAAACGACCCTCAGCTGGTAAATCTTCCTAACTTCATTTATTTGAATATTCTTAAGGGTGGGGAGGTCATGGACGATCAAAAAGAGGTTATGCCCTTCAAATGCCTCGATGATGCTCATGGCCTCAGTGAGATGTCCCCCGCTTGAAGTGAGAATTCCAATATTCTTCATCAGGAATGAGCCTCTATTCCTATGGCAAGAAAGTCCTCCTACCCTCTTCGCAACGAACGCATCAGCCGAACACCGATAGAAGTATTCATCAACCGCCACGCTCCTTTCCATAACCATGGTCGGACAGGAGTCAAACTCTTTTCATAAAAATGAAACGGATGCTTCTGAGCCCCCCATTTTTCTTTGAAATTCATGAGAGCGCTATCTTCTCTCGGGGAAGTCATCAGGTCGAAATATCTTATTCCTTTTCCAATCGTCAAGCAAATCCCATAGTGGACAAGAAGGTCGTTTGGGCATAAGGAAAGATATTTCTTTGATGAAGCAGCAAAGAAATAGTAGGTCGTCTCAGGAGAAAAGAGAAGAATGATTCCCGCAATAATCTCATCTTTAAGTTTCGCCAACAGAATCGCCGCCCTGCCTTGCCGAGTTAAATCGCGATAAATGGCGTTGAACATCTTCTTTGTCCAAACGTGATAAGCTTCATTTCGCCTCATGGTTTCCAAGTAAAGACCAAACAGGGCGTCAATCTCTCCGGGGTGCGCAGCTGCGTGGATGTTGATTCCAGATTTCTCTGCCTTTCTGATATCCCTCCTTACCCTCTTTTTGTAACCTTTCCACAACTGTTCTTCATTCAATCCTTCGAGATCGATCAAATGGGTAAAAGCAATTTCTTGTCCGAACCCATCCAGGTCGGGGAATTGATTGTCGAAGTTTCTTCCAATCCTGATGATGTGGATCGCATCTTCTTTAACCGATTTTTCAAAACGGACCAAGGAGGGGGCAATCAACTGAAAATCCCCTACAAATCCCCCATAAGGAATATTCGAATAGAACATCTTCACGATGCCGAAATTAAAAATCACACCCGGGAGGACCAAGCAAATCTTTCCATCCTTTTCCAAACAGTAAGCCACGATGGGTATGTCAAATCCTTCTTGCAGTACTCGAAACCATTCTTTTCTATTAAAGAAACAAGAAGAATTGTCAAATAAAAACTGGAGGACTTCCGAATCCTCTATCGGTCGCCTAGAAACGATCATCCGTCACTATCACCCTTCTCAACTTTTTTATTGCCCCTCTCTTTGATCGTTTTGGCTGGATTTCCAACAACCACATGATAAGATAGAACATCCTTCGTCACGATAGACCCTGCGCCTACAACCGCACCTTTCCCGATCGTAACCCCTCGAAGGATTTTACACCCAGAGCCAACCCAAACGTCCTCTTCGATCGTAATCTTTTTTGCAGTGACGCCTTGCCGATCAATAGGCACGTATTGATCCTGATAAATATGGTTAAAATCAACGATATCATTATGTGGCGAAATCAAAACATTATCACCTATCTCTATCTCTCGATTGCTGGTTAGGACAGAATATTCTCCTACATAAACATTGTTTCCAATACTAATCTTTCCTGTTTCCGATGTACTCATGACCACACCTTTTTCAATGCTTACATTGTCTCCGATAATGATAGGACATCCTCTCTTTAAAGCCATCTTCACGCCTTCGAAAATCTTCACATTCTTGCCCATCGATCCACCATATATCCTCAATATGGTTTTCCAAAAAATGCAACGGAGATTAAGATGAAACTGGATAAGAAATCTTATTACCATTCCTAACATGAATCACCTTTTGAGAGACTCCCCTTCCGTTTTCAATCTATAGTGAAATCCTTCAAATTTTCCTTTTTCTTGATCACTCATGCAATTTCGCACCCTTGACGCAATAATAGGTAACGATAGCTCCTTTCCCAAACCAGCTCTCCAACTGGGTGAAGGGACCCGCCAGGAGAGTAAATAATATCCAGGCCAGTCTCTGAAGGATCGGACTTTTCCCTCGATGCTCTTCTCCCCAGGCTTTTTGGGGATCAAGAGCTGGGAATAAAGATATTACCAGAGTCGGTGGGTGCCACCAATTCATAAAATGATCCATCTTCATCACGGTAAACCCGACCTTCCTCAATAATGATTTGAGACTTTCGGTCCCAAAATAATAGAGGTCTCTGGGGACATCGAAGGCCGCCCATTTCTCCTTAAAAATTCTATATTGCAAAGAATGCTTGTTCGGCACCTGAATGACTAGAAAACCATCGTCTTTCAGAATCCTCTTAATTTCGCCGCAAGCCCCGGCGGGGTCATGCAGATGCTCTAAAACATTGTATAACGTCACGATGTCGAAGAACCGATCAGGAAATCGAACGGAAAACAGAGTTCCTTTTGAAACATTCAGGTTCAGATGTTCTTTCGCATAGTCTGCCGAATCAGAGGTTTCGACGCCGTGAGTTTCAAAGCCATTGCTTCTGAATACATCGAGTCGATCGCCCGTGCCACACCCTACATCCAAGACCCTACCAGAACTCCTGCCTGTAAATTTCACCACTTTCGAAACTTCGTCCCGGAGGAGATGATACCGGTAATGCTTCTCCAATCTCTTGACCCATTTTGTAAGAAATAGATTTGCCTCCAGTGTCTCCTTCCAGGAATAGGTCTCTGGATAGAACTTCCCTATTTCCTCCCGAGAAGGTCTGGGGTTAATGTAAAGGAGGCCACATCCCCGACATCTGACAACATTGAATTCGTATTCAGCGATCCCAAACTTATCTTTCTTTGTAAAAAGAATCTGCGTATCATCAAGACCGCATAGGTCACAATTCACATACTCCATCAATATTCTCTTTTCTCAAACTCCCTGATTTCCTGGATAATAGAGTCCACTTCTTCATCCTTTAAATCAGGAAAGAGCGGCAGCGTCAATAATTTTTTCCAGACGGAATCTGAGATGGGAGTTTCACCTCTGAAAGGATGGTACATTTTATAATGATTATTCGGGATATAATGAACCCCTGTCGAAATCCCTTTTCTCTGCAAATGAATGTTGAGTTGATCTCTTTTATCGACTTTGATCACGTAGTTGTGGTACGAAGGCTCTGCATAGGGCCTGACGACAGGAGTTTCCAACCATTTTAAACTTTTGAGACCTTCGTTATATTTCTTTGTAATCTCTTTCCGCCTCTGATTCATCTTATCCAGTTTCTTGAGTTGAACCAGACCGAGGGCGGCTGGGATATCATTCATATGGTACTTGAAACCCACTTCCTCCACGTTATAGTACCAAGAGTACTTCTCATCCTTCTCTTCTCTCGACCAGGTATCCTTCGATATCCCCATCCATCGCAGCTTGAGTAGTCGCCCGTATAATTTCAGATCGTTCGTGGTGATCATCCCTCCTTCACCCGTCGACATGTTCTTTACCGCATGAAAACTGAAGCATGCAAGATCTCCCAGTGAACCCAATTTCCGACCTTTATATTCTCCACCACAACCGTGGGCCGCGTCCTCCACTACATGGATGGTTTTCTCTTTTGCGAGATCCAGAATGGGGTCCATCTCACAGGCGTGTCCGCCGTAGTGGACGACGACAATGGCTTTTGTCTTCGAACTTACCTGATTTTTCACCTGCCCCGGATCGATGTTAAGTGTATCCGATTCGATGTCTGCAAAGACGGGAATTCCACCGTTATAGAGGATGGCGTGGTTGGTTGAAATAAACGTCATAGGGGTGGTGATCACTTCCGTATCTTTAATCTCGAGAACTTTCAATGCCAGATGAAGCGCAGCCGTCCCTGAGTTGAGAGCTACTGCGAATCTTGTCCCGATATATTCAGCAAACCTTTCCTCAAACTCTCTGGTCTTTGGACCCAAACCGATCCATCCCGTTTTGAAAGGTTCCCGTAGGGCTTCCAATTCTTCTTCCCCGAATGAGGGTTTAAACACTGGTATCATGAATCTCCCTCCATCACTCGCTCAAGGCAATTTCCTTTGCAGAAATTCCAAATCGTTTTATCAATCGATAAACCTCCCGATTGGTAATACGTTTCCTTTGTTGGATCATCTTTCTCTTTTTGAGCATCCGTGGAAGCTTTTTCCATACAGAGAGATAGACTTTCAGCAGTATCTTAACCAGCTCTACCTTAGAAAAATCACTTGTGAACTGGCCCGCTGCCCCTTTGCCCCTCAAGGCACCATAGGCTTGGAAGGCATATCTCCAGAGCGTATAAAATTGGCCGAGAATGATTAGGGAAATTGGAAAATTCTTCAACGCCACCCAGATCCGGTTCCTCTCAACCAAAAAGGCCTTAAGTGCAGAAACCCTCCCTCCAGAGCTGGTAGAATGGTGATGATAAACGATGGCTTTTGGGCTATAAATGCATTTCCATCCCGCCAGCCGTGCTCTCCACCCCATATCCGTCTCATCCGCATAAGCAAAGAAATCTTCATCATACAAACCGATGTCTTCTAACATCCCTCGTCGATAGAGACAAGCACAATCGCTGGCGAAGAATATTTCTTCCTCTTCCTCATATCGGTCTCTTTTTTCAAGTCTTCCTCTGCCGAAGGAAAGCCCATCCGGGCAAACCACAATGCCTACCCCGTCAATGACGTCGGGTTCACTCTCCAAAAGGATTTTGGAAGCACAAGCGCCATAGTTTTTATCTTTCTCGATGGATTTCTTCAACTCTTCGACGCATTTTGGGTCCAATCGGGTATCATTATTTAAAATCATGATATATTTGCCTCGAGACGCCAGAATCCCGACATTATTTCCAGCACCAAAGCCGAGGTTTTTTTCATTTATAATCAGATGGACATCCTCGAACCTCTGCCTCAACAAATCCACCGAGCCGTCAGTGGACGCATTATCCACCACAATAATCTCTAAAGGTCGATAGGTCTGGTTATAGAGAGACCTTAAACAATTGTCCAGCACATGACATCCGTTCCAATTGAGAACCACCGCGCTGATGAGAGGCGAGTCCTGGTCAGCCATCGATTTACAACCTTTCGCTTTGAAGCAAAAAAAAGGGGCGCGCGTCATCCCCCTATTCCAAACCGAGGACCTGATCTACTCTTCCGAATCTGAAATGTCTCAAAAGAAACTCAAATTTCTTTAATGCGGAAGAGATACCATAGTATGAAATGAAACGATTGAGCAGAGGGAGTTTCATCCTGGGCGTCTTCTCGCACCCCTCCCAGGGATGAAAATAGAGCAGGAAGGATTGAGATCGATGGATTCTCTCCAGCCCCCAAGTCAGAAAAGGAAGTGGACACATCCTCAAATAAAATCCTCCTGCAATTGGAATTTTCAATTTCCCTATCTTCAGTGGGGACATAGGAAATTCCATAAGAGGACTCTTTGAGTCCTCTTCCCTCACATCTTCTAAAGAAATACGATAGGGCTGGGTTGGGGCTCCACTCACGCCATAAAGAGGGTTTATTTTCACCGGAAAGATGCTCGCATCATATTGATACCCATGCTCCAGAAGAACCCGAAGAGCCCATTTGCTTCGGTTATCAAGAGAAAAACAAGGGGCACGAAAACCCTTGACCTTAATCTTTCCCACGATCCTTTCGATGGTGGAATGAAACTGGTTAAGTTCTTGTCGAAAAAGACCCTCGTCCAGCCTCCATAAAAGTTTGTGGGAATAGCCATGACAACCAATCTCATGTCCTCTCTCGAAGATGGACTGAATGAGATCAGGATTCTGTGCGGCGACCTCCCCCACAACAAAGAAGGAAGCTTTCGTTTGATATCTGTCCAACATCTCGAGAATGGGTCTCGTAGCCTCTTCGGCCTGAGAGAAAGAAGATCTTCTCCCTTCCACCAGTTCAGAGTGATACCATTCCTCTAAGTCAATCGACAAGGCATTGATCTTTTCCATAATGCACTGTTGATCGTTTATCGTTTAACGTTCATCGTCCTGACAAAACGGGCTAAATCACATCCGTATCTCCCCAGTTAACGTACCATTCCCTCAGGTCAAACAGTCCCTTCTCCTTCTCATTGGAATAGATCATCAGTAAAAATTTCTTAAAGCTTGGAAGAAATCCCATATCCCTCAGGATCTTATAATAAAGGTGAATCTTGGGAACCATGAAGCCGAGAAGATCAGCCCCTTCCTGCCGGCTGTGTTGAATTCCTTTCTCCACAAGCGCCGTAAGTGTTGCTTCATCCAGTGCCAATAAGTCCACGATGACAGCACTGTTGAAGTTGAGGAGTTCAACCTTTCGTAACACAATATATCCTTTCATCTCTCCACTCTTTTTTGCGCGTAAAATCGTATAGTTTCGAGTGGGGTGTCGGAAATAGCGCCAAGACAAATAATTTTGATTGCGGACCCCCATAAAGGGGTGAAGGGATGATGCTTTTTGCCAGAAAGCATCGAACTGCTGATCGAACAGACCCGCTTCTTCTATTTCAATACCTTCTACTCCTTTTATCTTCTTTCTTCCGTACAGAAGGAAATAGAAGCACCTCACCACTCCCCCGACAAGGAAACTAACAGGCAAAAAATGGAGGTAACGGTTCACAACGCCACTAAGTTTTATGGGATAGACTAAAACGGGAAGTTCCACCACTTCTTCCCAACCAATTTTTTTGAACCCCTGAACGGTCTCCCGGCGTATAGGGAACGACATCATGAAAAGCCCATTTTCATTTCTAACGCGTTGAATGGCATATCTTCCCATCGCCTCGAAGATACCCCTTCTCCTGTAGTCGGGATGAACCATTAAATCCACGGAAAGCGTTCCACGCACCTCTTTCCCATGGAGGGAAAACCGTCTCGGCAGGTCTGCAAAGTGGCCAATGACCTTGTCTTCTTCCTCTACGACATAGATCAAGGCCTTCCCATCAGGCCCCTCCATGAATTCCCACCGCCAGAACCTGGGATCTAATTTGTCCTTTTCAGCTTCCCCAAAGGCATCTCTTCTGAGAGAAAAAATCTCCTCCACATCTTTTTCGTCCCCGTCCCGAACTTTCCAGTAGCGCGTCTTATCCGATGGACTCATCCTTAAGTCCTATCCAGAATATTTGAAATTTTCCCCTCACCTCTCCCTCTCCCCGTTGGGGAGAGGGGAAGGGTGAGGGGGGTAAATCACCTCGTAAATAACGGACATCCGATCCTCTCTTATAAAAATTTGTTTTAAATCCGTTGATCGAATTGATTCAATAAAACCCGGGTTCATTTCGTGAGTATTTCTATTGGTGAGAATGTATCCAACCCCTTCCTTTTTAGCATAATCAATGATCTCGCTATAGGATTTGCCAATATTCCCGGGCGTAGGAATTCCCGGGGGTATCAGCATAAATTCTCGGTTGGCATAGAATGCCTCAATGGGACTATTACTCATAATGATTGCGTCTTCAGGGGTATGCTGTCTCAACCACAATCCAACCTTTTTCTGGTCTGCACGACTTCTTCTCTCTGGTATCAGACTCTGCGGCAGCTGGACAAAAATGATAAAGAAGATGACTAAGAACATTACCTTTTCTGGGCTGGATATTCTAATTTTTCCCAGACGTCTTTTTATTGCCAAAATACCTGTGGCCGCCCAAAAGAGAGAAAGGGGAATGACTGGAACTGATAATCGGATCGTGGAAGGAACAAAGGTGGACAAAGAAAACAGATGAAAGAGAACCAAAGAGGCTAAAAACAACTCATAGGCAATCATCTTCCCTCTGACCCTTATTAACCCGAGAAATAGAAATGGCCACAACGAAAAGTGGTAAGCCCTTAAATAGTGGTAGGTTACAGAAGGAAGATACTTAACGAAGGTTTGGCTGATTGTTAGGACTCTAAAATTCTTTTTCATGGGCTCATTTTGTTCAACGTCTTTTGAAGAATCTCCCTCCCCTGCACTCTTTTTCAAAAATCGAGCTTGTGTCCCCAAACCCTTCTTACTAATCAACCATTGGCCCGTCTCTTGATGGATATAGAAGACGTAAGGAGCGACAAAAACAAAAACGCTCAGGATGAGGACCCCGGTCAGAATCAATTTCTTGAACCATTTCTTTCTGAGAACCCCATCGACGGCCACCCAGGCCAGATAAACCAAGAGGTAACCAATCCCCTCTGGCCTTGTAAGATAGGCCAGACCGAGAAAACATCCTGATAACGTAATGCTCCATACCTTCTCTTCCTTCAGCCCTGTCCAGAAAAAATAAACCGATAGGATCAGCAACCCCCAATACGTGGCTTCGGTGAGAAGCATTCCAGAATAAGTGACCAGGTAGGGATGGAAAGAATAGAAAAGCGCTGAAAAGATGGCCTCTCTTTGACCGACTGCCCCTTTGACCAAATAAAATAGTGGAATGATCGTAAGCGTCCCGAAAAAAAGGGAAATTAATCTTCCTGTTATTTCAACATGGACGGTATCCGGAGAAAACAAGAAAATCAAGAAAGGGTAAAAAGGATGGGCAGGCGATGACAATCCTTTTATAAAATGACCTTTTAAAAAATCTCTTGCTATGAACCCGTAGGCAGCGCTATCATTGGCAATCCCCTGTGCCATCAGCACAGCATAAAGCCTTAACCCAAACGAAATCCCGATGAGAAGTAGAACCAGCTGCTTTTCATTAAGGCTTTTGAAGAAATAAATAAACTTATTGATCATGATTTAATTTGGAGGGAGTTAGTTAAGATATTTCTATTCTTATCTCTCATTGAATGAACCAGAATGGTTTATTAAGATTTGGACGATTTTCTGGCTTGCCTTTCCATCTCCAAATACCTTATTTCCCCTTAGATACCTCCTTCGTCCCTCCGCATGATTCACCTCTTTTATGATTCCTCCCGTGCTCACCCCTACCAATACATTCCACCCACTTTTAACTGTCTCCAGCCATTCTGTCTCATTCCTTAGGGTAAAACAGGGGACTTTTAGCCAATAGGCCTCTTTCTGAATACCCCCCGAATCGGTTAGGATGGCCTTAGCATTTTTCTCCAACTTGAGCATATCGAGATAAGAGACTGGCTCAACGAATTTAATATTCTTGAATTCGGAGAAGAGATGATAGACCTTTATCATCTTCTTTGTCCTTGGATGAAGGGGAAAAATGATAGGAGTTTCTTCTCCAATCTTGTTCAATGCTCTACAGATGGATTTTAGTCTTTTAGGATCATCCGTATTCTCAGCACGATGGAGAGTGGCCAGGTAGTAACTCGTGTCTCGTGTCTCGTGTCTCGTGTCAAAACCCAAATGTTTAAGAATCGTTGACCTCTTCTCAGCTATTTTTGAGTAATAAAGCATCGAGTCGTACATCACGTCGCCAACATTTTTAACGATTCTTTTACTGTCCTCTCTTATCCCTTCTTTTAGTAAATTCCGGACCGCTTGGTCGGTGGGACAGAAGAGCAAGGTTGAAAGATGGTCCGTCAGAAGACGGTTAATTTCTTCCGCCATCGCGGGATTGTAACTCCTCAAACCTGCCTCGACGTGAGCGACAGGAATTTTTAGTTTTGCCGCCGCCAAAGCGCCGGCCAGTGTCGAATTCGTATCACCATAAACAATAACCATTTCAGGTCTTACTTTTTCAAGGACCATCTCGATACGTCCAAGCATCTTCCCGGTCTGCTTGGCATGCGAACCCGAACCCACCCCGAGATGGTAATCCGGCTTGGGAACCTTAAGCTCCTCAAAAAAAACTTTATCCATCATGGTGTCGTAATGCTGCCCTGTATGAACCAGTATTTCTTGAATCCGCCTCTTCGTTTTATTTAATTTTTGGATCGCCTGGCTGACTGCTGCAGCTTTGATAAATTGAGGCCTTGCGCCCACAATAGTCACAATCTTCATCCTTCGACTCCAAGAAGGATAAACTGTTTTTTTATAGGTGCTTCATGAATCGAATAAAATGTCTGGTATCGACAAAACGGCCTCATCGGACGCGACCCATCCCTTTTTTCGATCTCCATCCTATACCTCTTTGTGACATAGGCTCAAAAAGGTCCATGCTACACTCGAGATGTCCCCAACCCATCATTTGCCTTCAGAGAGTTTTTGGCATGTTGGTAAACAAGAAAATATTTTTTCAATTTGTATTTTGTTTTTGACTTATCCTTAACAAAGGGAAATGAAAGGGTAAGCATGATTATTCTCCAACACGCTTTTAACACCTTCTCTCTGTTGATCCGTTTCACCGTGTCCGGATAATAATGTTTCCTGTAGAAAATATGTTCGGCACGCATTTTTTTGTCCCACACTCCGAGTCGCGTTGTGTCTCTTTCACTCTGCCCGCCGAGATGGGTGATGACCGCTTCGTCAATATAGCCGATTTCAAACCCGCATTTTCTCACCCTTAGGCAGAGGTCTTGATCCTCACCGTAAAGAAAAAAATCTTCATCAAATCCACCGATTCTCTTTACAAGGTCAGCACGGGCTACCATGCTCGCGCCGATAACGCTTGCAATAGAGCCGGGAAGCCCTGAGAGCTCGCCCCGGGCGTATTTTTGCCCCAGATAGAGTTCGGACATCGACCACTGTGGTGTCCCATCCAGATTGATCAACTTGGTTCCCGCGATACCCACGTGCGGGTTTGATTCCATATAGGATACGATGGCTCTTAGAACGCCTCTGCTGAGTTTGGTGTCAGGGTTAAGAAAAAGAATATATTTCCCTCGGCATCGATGCAGAACCTGATTATTTGCTGCGGCATACCCTCTATTTTTCTCATTGGCCAAGAGAAAAACCGTGGAAAACGCCTTCAGAAGATAAGAGACGCTGCCGTCACTCGACCCATTGTCCACAACAAAGATTTCCTTATGGCAATCGTCCTCCGCGAGGATCGACCGAAGACAGCCCCCGATGGTCTCTTCGGTATTGTACGAAACGATAATGATTGAAACTTCTGGTTGCCCTATTTCACAGATCATTCATTAGCTATCCAAAACTCAATCTTATCCTTCATCTTACGATAAGATTTCCCGCAGGCCTTGCACGAGGCTTTCCCGGATCGAAAAGTAACCTCCTCAGCACATTGACAGACCCATCCTTTCACTTTCCCTGGATTTCCATAAACCAAAGCATAATCCGGAACATCCTTGGTTACGACAGAGCCGGCTCCAATAAAGGCATACTGACCAACCGTATTTCCACAGACAATCGTTACATTGGCACCAATGGTGGCTCCTCTTCTCACCAAGGTATCGCGGAATTCTTTCTTTCTCGATATGAAACTCCTGGGGTTAAAGACATTCGTAAAAACCATTGAGGGCCCGCAGAAGACGTGATCCTCTAAGATCACCCCATCATAGATAGAGACATTGTTTTGAACCTTTATATTATTTCCCAAGACGGCACCTGAACCGATAAAGACATTTTGACCGATGATACAGTTTTCCCCAATCCTTGCACCCGCCATGATGTGGGTGAAATGCCAGATTTTTGTCCCGTCCCCAATCTCTATGGGTTCATCCACGACGGCCGTGGGATGAACAAAGTATTCCCTTTCCATCTCCCTATTCTCCTCCGAGGCGGATTGGAAATCCTTTCTTCTTCAAAGACTCCTGGGCAGCCATAAGAATTTTTACCACTTTGACTCCATCCCGGCCCCCGGTTTTAGGCTCTTTTCTCGATTCGATGCTTTGAATAAAATGTTCTGCCTCAGCCCGGAGCGGTTCAGCCATTTTAATACCCGGAATGGTAATATCTCCAAACCTCAGGCTGAGATACTCCCCATAGGTATCATAGGAGAGATTCTTAACCCCTTTGTCATAGATCTTCAGTTTTTCAGAAGCCTCCATATCATCAAAAACCACCATCTTTTTTGATCCCACGATGGTGATCTTTCTTAACTTATGAGGATCCAGCCAACTCAAATGAATATTTGCCATCTTGCCGTCCGAGAATTGGAGCCCAAGAAACACTACA